>NZ_LZTC01000077.1:0-17282 GCF_001665905.1 Gordonia sp. 852002-50395_SCH5434458 | reverse complement strand
TGATCGGCCTCGTCTCGGGGCCGTCGGTCAAGGGTTGGGTCGATCAGCGGGGTGGGGTCGAACAGCGGGTTAGGCGGGTTGGCGGAGATACGCGACGACGTCGTCGCGGTAGTCGAGAAAGCCCTTGTACGCGGCGATGCGCTCGTCGAGGGTCTCGATGACGGTGGCCAGCTGGGCCGACCACGCGGGGATACGTCGCACCTCGTCGAGCGACGCCATGAACGTACGAATGTTGAACGTGACGGCTCCCGACATCGGGAGCCGAATGAAGTGCTCGAGCTCGATGCGCAAGCGCGCCGAGCCAAAGTTCTTGTCCCGTACCATAGCCGGGATGTCGCGGCCCCACTCGGGAAGCTCCTCGAGGCTGACGTCGAGCTTGTGCGAGTCCGACGCCGAGAGGGTCCAGTTCACGCGACGGTAGACCTGGTCGGCGGGCAGCCTCCGCAGGAACTGCTCGGCTCGGGCGACGATGCCGTCTCGGATCAAACCTGGTACGGGCGAATGTATTTCGTACATGTCCATGCCGACGTCGAACGACACCGACCAGGCCGCGGCGAAGGTCACGACACCGGCGTCGAAGTACAGGCGGCCATCGCGTTCGACCACGAGGAGCAGATCGTCGGGAACCTCACGGGCGAGGAAGTCCATCGGGCCGTTGGGCAGTGTTGATGTGTGGCCCAGGGTGAACTCGGCGTCGGTGCCGAGAAGGTCGTTGCGCCAATGGAATCGGCCGGACCCTAGTTCTGCGAGGTGCATGAATTGTGGGTAGGCGAGCGCGAGGTCGCGTAGGTAGTACAGAAGCAGATCCCAGCAGGCGATCTCCATGCCTGGTCGGATTCGCACGCGAGAAGGATCGGCGTCGAGTATTCGCCTGCGCTCGGCCATGATCGACGTGTACTCGGCGCCGCCGAGGTCGACGAGGTTGCGGCCCCACTCCCCTCCGCGGGTTCTGCGCGGAACACGGGCCGGCTCGACGTTGACGGAGTAGTTGAACTCCTCGAGCTCGTCGGGGAACGGCCATGGAATGTTCGACAGGTGGTCGACGGGTTGCGCGAGAAAGTCGGCCGCCGCGCCGGTCTGCGCGTGGGCTGGGGACTGGTCTGCGGTGAGTGTCATGTGGTCACCTCGAAATCGGTTGGGCGGGTTGGGCTGGGGTGATCTCGACAAGCTCGATCAGCGGTGGTCGGCTCGATCAGCGGTGGTCGGCTCGATCAGCGGGTGGGTGATCTCGACAAGCTCGATCAGCGGTGGTCGGCTCGATCAGCGGTGGTCGGCTCGATCAGCGGTGGTCGGCTCGATCAGCGGTGGTCGGCTCGATCAGCGGGTGTAGCTCGATCAGCTGGGCGGGGCGGGTCGGGCTACGTCGAGGATCAGGTCACCGGCGCCGCGCGAGACGCAGCAGAGCATCGCGTCGCCCGCCGCCTTCTCGTCGTCGGACAGCACGTAATCGCGGTGCGTGATCGCCCCGGCGCGCACGGGGATGCGGCACTCCCCGCAGACGCCCTGTCTGCACATGTTGCCGACGTCGACACCGTTGTCGAGGAGTCGTTCGAGCAGGGAGACGCCGGGCGGCACGTCGATCGCGGTGCCGTCGGCCAAGCTCACCGTGAAGGGATCGCCCGGATCCTGCTCGGGGGCGGTGAATCTCTCGAGATGTACACGCGCCGCCGGCCAGCCTGCGGCTGATGCCAGCCGCGTATATGAGTCCAGTAGCGGTGCGGGGCCGCAGGCGTAGGCATGAGTCCCCAGCGGTTGAGCCGCAAGTCGTTTGGTGAGGAGCTCGATTGTCTCGTCGACACTGGTCGCCTCGTAGACAGTCACGTCGGAGAGATCAGCGAGCGCTCGCAGGTCGTCGAGATGTGCGCCCTGCCCCGGTCGGTAGGAGTACACGACCTCCACCGGCAGACCTTCTCGCGCTGCGGCACGGGCGTGCGAGAGGATCGGCGTGATGCCGATGCCGCCAGCAACGAGCAGAGCACGATGTTGGTCGAGGACAGGCGCGAACATCGGTCGCGGACCTTCGATTTCGACCAGCTCACCCTCGACGAGGTTGGTGTGCAACCACTGCGAACCTCCCCCGGTGTCTTTGCGCAACACGGAGATTCCATACGAGTCGGGATACATTCCGTCGTCGACTAGCGAATACGCGTTACGCGTGGCACCGGCCTGCACAATCAAGTGGCTACCTGGTTGGTACGGGGTCAGTGTCCCGTCGATGGGCGCGAAGCGGAAGTGGGTGATGGCGTCGGTGAGAGGTCGGACCTCGACGACTCGCATCGTGCGCGCTCCGGTCTGATAGCCGTCGTGTAGGTGGGCGGGTGCCGCCGTGGTCGTCATGAGAGTGCCTCCAGGTCCCTGACGTCGACGGCCGAAGCAAGGAAGCTGCCACGGGACGCCGAGTGGTGTTCATGGATTTCCAGACGTCTTGTGCAGCCCGGACATTCGACGACGCCGCCCGGACTTCCTACCCCACGGAACGTGTCCCGGCAGTGTGCGCAGTACACCGGAAGATCGGTCGTGTCGGTGACGAACGCCGCGAGTTCGTCGGCGATCGCACCCGACTCGCGTGCTAGCGCCAGTGCGGTGAGTACGTCGTACTGGCCCCCGGTCACCAGAATCCTTCCGCCCGTGTGGGTTGCGGCCAGGGCGTCGATCAGCGAAGTTCGGTCGTCGTCGTGTGTCAGCGAGTCGAGCACGAGCAGGCGTGTCGGGCCGATGCTCTCGGCGGTGCGCACCCAGGCACGCGCGGTGTGCGCGGTCTCGTCGGTGGCTCCCGCTGCGACTATGAGGAACTCCGATCCCGTGGCGTCGACCTCCGGTGGTCGCGACGGCCAGTCGGGTAGTCCGTGAACGGGTTCGGTAGGAACGTTGTGCGCGCTGTCGAGTTCTGTTGTGCAAGTGAGACTATCGTCGGCTGAGGGCTGAGGATCGGCGTGCGTGCGGAGCCACTCCGACGCTCGTGTGCGGTACTTGATGATGCCCTTGTAGTCGGCCATGTCGTCGGGGAGCTCGGCGAAGACCTCTGCGGCTCGAGCGCGCCACGGTTCGACCGTTGCCAATGCCTCCAGTGGCAACAGATAGGTGCGGATCACGAACATGATCGCGCCTGAATCGGGGAGTCGAATGAGGTGTTGTACCTCGACGCGCAGGTGGACGAGACGTCCGAACTCGGCGTCGTCGACATGTTGGATCATCTCGCGATCCGGGCCCCACTCGGGGTAGCGCTCTGTGGAGACGTCGAGGCGACGTCCGATGGTCATCGTCCAATTGGTACGGCGATACGGTTCGTGTGGTTGCAGGCGCTTGAGGAACTCGTGTGCGCGCGTGATGACGCCCATCTTGCGCACCCGCGGGACCGGGCCGTGGATCTCCAGGAAGCTCATCCCGACGTCGAACCCGAAACTCCAGTCGGCGGCGAAGGTGATGACGCCCGCATCGACGAAGAGCTGGTCGTCGCGCTGGTCGAGAAGGGCGATGTCTTCTTGAACCTGAGTCGAGAGGTAGTGCAGCGGGTCGTCGCCCAGGCTCGCCTCCTCGCCGTAGCGGAAGGTGCGCTCGTCGTCGAGAAGGTCGTTGCGCCAATGCCATTCGTCGTGTCCGGCCGACGTCAGATGCATGGTGTCGGGGTAGGCGTGCGCTAGTTCGCGCAGCATGGTCATGAGCGCGTCCCAGGCGGCGGGTCGCATGTGCGGTAGGACCGCTCGTCGGGTCGGGTCGGCATCGAGGACCGCGGCGCGTTCGGCGAGTTCGTTGCGATACTCGGAGTCGATGACGGCGACCGAATCTCCCCACTGGCCGGCGGGTGTGATCACCTGTTGGTTGGCGGGTTCGACGTTGGTGCTGTACCGGTAGATGTCGTCGACAAAGGGAAATGGGAAGGCGGAGAGAAGATCTGGGGTCGTCGTCTCTCGTCGGACCGGGGCCGTGGTCACAGCGATACCTCCAGGGTGCATCCGGCACCTGCGCGTGAGACGCAGGGCATGATGGCGGTGCGCGACTTCTTCTCGTCATCGGTGAGGAACAGGTCGCGATGGATGGGTTCGTCTCCGCCACACAGGTCGATCCGGCATTCGCCGCACACGCCCTGACGGCAGAGGTTGGGGACAGCTATGTCGTTCGCCTCGAGTGCTTCGAGGAGGCTTATCCCGGACGGAACGTCGAGTGTGCGGTCGCTGCGAGTGAGTTTGACGCGGAACGGATCTCCCGCATCCAGCGCGTCGATGCCGAACCGCTCGGAGTGCAGACGCGACGACGGCCATCCCGCAGCGGTTGCGGCGTCGAGGACGTGATCGATGAAGCCGGCGGGACCGCAGACGTACAGATGCGTCCCGACCGGTTGCTCTTCGAGTGTCGCGGCGAGTCTCGTGGAGAACTCCGCCCGCGTCGTGAAGAGTTCGGCTTGGGATCCGGCCAGTTGGGACACATCGTCGACGTGTGCGGCGTAGCCGGGGCGGAATGCGTAGAGCACCTGCACGTTTCGCTGCCACCTCGCTGCCGCGCGGAGGTGCGACACGATGGGCGTCACCCCGATTCCGCCTGCGACGAGCAGGTGTTTCGCGGCGCGGGCAGCGGGGGCGAATGCGCTTCGGGGAGGCCGGACTTCGAGTTGATCGCCCTCGGCGAGTTCGTCGTGCAGCCACCGCGAACCGCCGTTGCCCTCTTCGACACGGAGCACCGAGATGATGTACTCGGTGGGATTCGCACCGTCGGACACGAGGCTGTAGGCGTTGGAATGTGTTCCCGCCGCGACGACGAGGTGACTCCCGGGAACGAATCCGGGCAGTGCTGAGCCATCCGGGTGTGCCAGCGTGATCGCTCGTATCCCGTTGGCGCTGTTGATGATCGACGTCACCGTCAACATCAGCGTGGTCGGCCGTGTCACTGTCTGTGGCGTCGCGGGCGCGGCGTCGGCATCCGCAAGTGCTGTCATCGCGGGACTCCTGGGGATTCGGCGGTCTCGGCGTCGACCATGAAGCCGAGGAAGGCGCCGGTGCGTCGTGAAACGTGGTAGTAGACGAGGAGGTCGCGGTCACAGCCGTCGCACGAGATCACGTCGTCGATGGCCGCGATGGTGCGAGTTGTGGTGCGACAGTGCGAGCAGAAGATGTCGACTGGGCCAGAACCGACGGGGACAACGCTGATCTCGTCGTCTTCGAGTCCAGCGTCGATCGCGGTGGCGCGCAACCGCAGGCACGTGCCTGTGGGTCCCGCTATCACGACGCGGACACCAACAGTGCTGTCGCGCAGAGTTTCTCGGAGCTGGCCCGCGAGGGTGTCAGCTTGATCACCGAGGAGCACGGAACGTCGGATTTCAGGAGACAGCACCTGTGCCCATGCGCGCACCAGGTCGATGGCCGACGGCGCGCCGGCCATGGGCTGCGCAGCAGGATCGCCCACACCGATGAGCACGTACTCCCGGCCGGTGGCGTCGGGAAGGTCGGTGCTCGGCGGCGCGGCCTCATCCTGCGTGCGCGCCCAGGCCGGAACGCTCGAATATGCGAGCTGCGACATCGGATCTACAGGAGCGTCGAATCGCGGTGGCCCGCGTAGAACGCGAGCGCGTAGTCGGGAGTGCTGAAGTAGATCTTGGAGCCTTTGGGGAAGAAGATGGCGTCCTTTGCCTTCGCAACAGTCTTCTGTCCGGTCTCTTTGTTCTCGAGGAGGAACTCGCCCTCGAGGACGACCTTCATCTCGTCGTACTCGTACTCGTAGTAGAGAGGCGAGTCGGTGTGGCGCAGTTCGAAGTAGCCGCTGCACATCTCGCTACCGTCCGGGTTTTCGTAGACGTCGCCGATGAAGCCCTCCGTGCCGGGGTACTCGGCGTCGGGCATCTTGGGGAGGTTCTCCCAGGCACCTGGGGTGACGCGGAATTCGAGTGCGCTCGTGCTGTCGATCGACATTGTTTCTCCTATCCTGGTGGGAAAGACCGGTTCGCTCCGTTTTGCCGGTTTAAATCGATTATTCGGAGTGATTCATGTGAGTGGACTTCGTTCCCTTATATGAGACAACCCGTGTGTTTCGGCCGAGTGACGGCGAAGTTGACTTGTGTGACACTTTGTCTACTGATATGAAACTGCGGTCGATCGCGATCGTTCCGTCATTCACAGGCACGAATTGATCAACACCCGCGACTCGCCATGCCCGCATCCCAGATTTCTCCCAGGTTCTGCCGATACGGTGACCCGGTGAGTTCTCTGTCCGCAGCGCACCAGACACGTGGCCGCCGGCCCATCGGGTATGTGGTCAGTGCTGTGTTGGCAGCGCTGCTGGCTTTCGCCGCAGCAGGTGGCATCTTTGTCTTCGCGGTGCGGACATCGGCGGGACAGGTCATCGATCAGCGGCTACTGGAATATGGACGTGAGCTGCCGGCAGCGACGCAGGTGCCCTACTGGCTGTCGATGAGCGTCGTCTCGAATCCGTTGACCTGGGTCATCGGTGCGGCGATCGTCGTTTCGCTCGTGGTTGTCGGCGCGGTGTTGCCGTCTGAACGCGGCCACCGCGGCGTCGGATCACGGATCGCGACGACCGCCACGCTTCTGCTGTTTCCGCCGGTCACCATTGTCCTCATCCGTGCCCTCCGTGACGGCACGTACCGCCCGCGTTTCCACGACTGGATCGAGGAGACCAACAACTCTGCGCCCAGTGGGCACGCTGCCGCGATCGCGGCGCTGGTCGTCGCGGTGACGCTGGCCGCTCCCCCGCTGCTGCGTCCGTGGGTTGCCGCGCTTGGCGGAACCTGGGCGGCGATCATCGACTTCGGTCTCGTTGCCGCGGGTTGGCACCGCCCGAGCGATGTCGCGATCTCGACCTTGCTCATTGTCGGCGCGGCCGTGCTGTTGCCCGACCCGCATCGCGGATCCACGACGGCCATCCCCCGGGTCGTCGGGTTTGCCGTCTGCCTACTGACTGTCGTGGCGGCGTCGATCACCGTCGCCGTGTACTACCCACGAATCGAGCAGGTCGTCATCGCCGCGCTCGTCGCGGGCGTCGTCGGCGTGTGTCTCGGCGTTCTGGTCGCGTTCAAGTCCGGCGACCGCGCCGGCATCGCGGGGCGCCGCGTCGACGATCCGTGGACGCAGCAGCGCCGCGACCACCACCTCGTCGGCTGACGCTCGACGCACAGTCGGCGCGACAGAGCGCCCAGTCGACGGGATCTTGCGCCCACTCGGCAGTCTGCAGCGCACAGTCGGCGAGATAAAGCGCCCAGTCGGCGGTATTTAGCGCCCGGTCGACGTCAGTCCTGGGCCAGCACCTCGGTGCCGAGGAACTCGCACACGGTCAGGGCCAGGGCGAGGTCGAGGCGGTCGGTGGTGCGGGTGTCGCGCATGGCTTTGTCGACGCGGTACTTGACGGTGTTGCGGTGGAGGTTGAGCTTCTCGGCGGTGTGTAGGTGGCTCTCGCCGGTGGCGAAGTAGACCGACAGCGTCTCGCGGAGTGCGGCGGCGTTCGGTGAGTCCTCGGACAGCGCGCCCAGGATCTCGTGAACCCACGCGCGGGTGAATTCGAGGTCGCGGGCCAGCCTCGACACCACAGCCACTCCGCGGTCGCCGAACCCGACGACGTCGGCGACCAGACTGCCGGGCATCGTCGCGAGACCCCACGCCGCGAGCGCCTGCTCGTGGGAGCGTCGAAAACCGGCGATGCCGGAGGCGTTGAGTCCCAACGCCACGCGCACGCCTGCCGGCAGGGTCACCCGCTGCGCGACGTCGGACGTCTCCACGATGCGGTTGCTACGCCCCAGCGGCAGCCAGACCCAGGCGGTGGTGCGATCAATCGCGGTGATCAGCGGTGGCCCCTCGGCAAACAGCTTGGTGGCCATCATCCGCGCGGCACGGTCGAGGACCGCGAGATCTCTCGAGCCCTCGTCATCCGACCACATGATCACCGCGACGTGATGTTGGTCGAGGGAATAGCCGGACTCGCGCTCGAAGGAGTCGGCGTCGACGTCGGGCGTCCGAAGGATCTCGTGGATGCGCGAAGACAAGACGTTGCCCTCGGCGCCGATCCAGCGTCGACGCTCGTCCTCGTAGGCCTGGAACACGTAGAGGGTGATCCACTCGATGTACTGCGAGACGACGTCGGAGATTCGACGCATCACCACGAGGCTCTCGTGCTTGGAGAGATCGAGCTCGTCGACGTAGCCGAAGATGATGCGCAGCATCTCGTTCTGCCCCATGTGGTACGCACGTACCAATGAGTTCGACGGTACGTCCCGCTGGGCGAGGCGCAGCGCGTACTCGACCGCGGCAGTCGTCGGTTGGAGGTGCTCGACGGGGATGTCGTTGCTCAGCACATGCAGGATCGTCGACACGTTGCCGTGCACACTGGCTTCGAGCATCTCCACAAGTGCGGGATCGACATCGAGCTGGTCGATATCGCGGGCCATCAACGCGGTGAGATAGCGAACGATCTCGGACTCGTTCTCCCGCAACCGCTTACCCACCTGCGCGACTGCCGCGCGCATCTCGGGCGTGATGGACGGCGGCAACTGCGAATCGTGCAGTGGCAGACCAGGTACCGAGGCACTCACCGCTTGCGCTCCAGCCTTTTCAGTGCCGCCGTCGCGGCATTGACACCGCACAGTCCGTGCACTCCGGCGCCGGGCGGCGTCGACTGTGAGCACAGGTACACGCCGTCGACGCCGAGCCAGTACGGGTCGAGTGCTGTGCGTGGTCGCATCAGCATCTGCAGCCCGTCGTTGGCACCGCCGATGATGTCGCCCGCGGCGAAATTGGCGTTGTAGTCGTGCAATTGGCGGGTTCCCGTGCTGCGCGTAGCGAGTATCCGGTCGCGGAAGCCCGGTGCGAAGCGCTCGATCTGCTGCGTGACGAGGTCGGTGGCGTCGCCTTCGTACCCCTTGGGAACGTGGGCGTAGGCGTACACGGGGTTGACGTTGCCGGCGCTCCGAGTGGGGTCGGCGACGTACTGCTGACCCAGCAGCACAAAGGGATTCGGCACCATGACACCGCCGGCGCGACTGGCTTCGGTGGAGGCCACCTCGTCGAAAGTGCCGCCGAGGTGCACGGTTCCGGCACGACCGCAGTCCGGGTTGGTCCACGGGATGTCGCCGTCGATCGCGTAGTCGACCTTGAACGCCGACGATCCGACGCGGTATCGCCGATACGAACGCGCGATCCTCGACGGCATCTCGTCGCCGTAGATGGCGAGAGCCTGCTCGGGTGAGAGGTCGAGGAGGACGAGATCGGCGTCGGGGATATCGGTGCGGGCGCTGACCCGCACACCGGTCTCGATCTTGACGCCGTACGAGCGCAGCGCCGACACCACGGCGTCGATGATCGCCCCCGAACCCCCTTCTGCCACAGGCCATCCGTAGCGATGACCGCTCGCGGCGATCATCATGCCGAGCGACGCGGTCATCGGACGGTCCAAGCGGTTGAACGCGTGCGCGGCGATACCTCCGAACAGCCCCCGCGCCCGCGGTGTGCGGAACACACGTGCGACGGCGGACGCCGGAAGCAGCGCCCGCGGCCCGAATGCGGCCAGCCGCAGGGGATGCCGAGGGATATTGATGATCGGGCGCAGCAGATCGGCGGACAGGTCGTCGAATCCGCTTGCCACATCACCGAAGAACAGGCGCCAGCGTCGACCATCCTCTCCGAGCGCCGCGGCGGTCTCGTCGATGGATTGGTAGAGCAGGCCTGCCTCGCCGGAGTCCAGCGGGTGGGCGCAATCGATCTCGGGCCACCGCCACACGAGTCCGTACTGCTCGAGTCCGACGTCTCGCCAGAACGGCGATCCGACGGCGAGCGGATGAAACGCCGAGCAGTGGTCGTGGATGACACCGGGGAGCGTGAGCTCCCCCGACCGCGCGCCACCGCCGACGGTGTCGGCGGCTTCGAGCACGGTGACCTCGACGTCGTTGCGGGCGAGGTGCAGGGCGGCGGCGAGCCCGTTGGGCCCGCCGCCGACTATGACCGCTGAGGTCACCGGCTACACCTGTTCCTGCGCGCCTGCACCGCGCATCTTGGGTTCGGTCATCACCTCAGGATCAGTCAACGCGCGGGCCGCGTCAACGTCGAGCGTCCATTCGACGTTGATGGGGATCGGCCCGTTGGGCAGCCATGGCTGCTCGGCGATGGCATCGCTGACCCGGTACGTACCCCGCTCGATGACACCGAGCGCAGCGTCGATCACCTGGTACTCCTGGATGCTCTTGTGGATGGGCTGCGACTCGATCCACACGACGAGGAACTCGCCCGGGGCGAAGTTGCAGCGTCGCTGCAGGGCGGCGATCATCTTCGCGTCGTGCAGGTGTCCGTCGCCGAAGTTGAACGCCACCAACGAGTTACAGGCGAACTCGGCTTCGCGCAGGGTGTAGGTGTTGATGTCCTCACCGAGGTGGCGGCTCATCAGCGAGTACAGCGCGCGACCCTGGCTGTGCATCGACCGCCATGCGAGCATCTGATGCATCACGACGTCGGCGACCTCGGGCGGGTACGTGGCCATCAGCTGCGTACGGGTGTTGGGCGACGACCGGACGATGTGCTGTTCCAGCTTCTCCTCGGCGCCGGGTGCGAATGCCCAGGTGGCCGACGCCCAGTTGCCTGCGTACTGCCGCATCGACGGGAGGAACGACACCAGATCCGGGCGCAGGTTGCCGAGCACCGGGAAGAAGCACAGCGCGATGGCGATGAGGACCATTGCCCACGGCATCGTCGTATCTGTGAGTGCGTAGCCGTCCCATGCCGGGTGGCCCCAGAAGAGGAAGATCGCTGCGTAGGCGAACAGGAGGTTCCATTCGAGCGGCACCGCGAGGGGGAACGTCGAGAAGATGAACAGGTGGAAGCCCACCATCAACACCACCGCGGCGAGTGTGAGCCACTTGTTGGTCGAGAACAGCAGGACCAACGGCGTCGCGATTTCGACGATGGTGCCGAGCACGTGACCGATACCGCCTGCGACCTTCGACGGTCGAAGGTCGTTGGGGAAGTTGCGGTAGTTCGCGCGCTTGAGGGCCTTGATCGTCAGCCACGGCGTATTCGACATCATCGGCGGGATGACCATCGAGAAGTGGTGTCCCAGTTTGGAAACGCCTGCGCCGACCCACACCGTGACGATCAGCAGCTTCAGCGCGAGGATCATGTCGACGAAGGGCAGGATGCCGAAGAAGATCAGAGCCGGCAGGTACTGCTCACCACGCGCTGCGATGAAGATGACCTTGTCGCGCAGACCGATGATGACCAGCAGTGCGATCACGGGGTAGATCAGAACCGGGTTGACCAGGCCGTGCGAGGTGGGTGCCTCAGCGTTGAGCCAGCTCGACTGCACACCCGGAAGCACCAGTGCGACAACGGTTGTGATCAGAAGTAGTGCGTAGATCGCGACGTCGAACACGGTGCGCGAATCGCCCTTGGTCAACGGCACCTTGCCGGGCCACGGTGGGAGCCGGATCGTCTGCGGGCGCAGCCAGAACAGCAACCCGCCGGTCATCGGCTTGAAGTGGCCTGCGAGCGGGCCCCAGGAGCCGCCGAGGCCGAGCACCTCGACCAGCAGCGTCCAGAGGATGGCCTTCTGGTAGATGATCGGCTCGTTCCACCACTGCGACACGTGCAGCACGTTGAGACCGGAGGTGAAGGTCGCGATGCTCAGACCGATACCCAGGTAGAGCACCAGGATCTTCGCCAGGTAGATGACCTGGAGCATCTTGGGTGTACCGAATCCGTACTCGGCCCAGTGCGTGCTGAGCACGCGCATTCGGTCGAAGAATGGCTTGTCGAGGAAGGTTTCCGGGTCGACCGGTGGGAAGTCGGGTTGTACGAGACCCATGGTGTTCTCCTTATCTGAAGGTTCTCGGGCAGGCGCCATCGACCGACGACGTGGTCGGGCGCTCGGACTGTGTTGTGCGGGTTGGGTTTACGTTGGCTGGGGTTCTACGTTGGCTGGGTTTACGTTGGTTGGGGTTCGCGGACTTGGCGTCGTAGTCCTGGTTTGTCGATCTTGCCGACCGGGTTGCGGGGCAGCTGCTCGACGACGTTGATCTCGTTGGGCCGCTTGGCCTTTGTGAGGATCGAGGCGACATGGTCGGTCAGTTCGGCCTCGCGGACCGGCTGGTCCGGGTAGGCGACCACGAACGCGACCGGTACCTCGCCGTAGATGGGGTCGGGGGCTCCGACCACCGCGCACTCGAGCACCGACGGATGGGTGGCGAGTGCGTTCTCGATCTCCTTGGGGTAGAGGTTCTCTCCACCGCGGATGATCATGTCCTTGATGCGATCGACCAGGGTGAGATACCCGTCGGCGTCGAGGGTTCCGACGTCGCCGGTGTGTAGCCAGCCGTCGACGACGGTGCTGGCGGTGGCGTCGGGACGGTTGAGGTAGCCGCGCATGACGTTGGGCCCGGAGATGAGTACCTCGCCGGGTTCGCCGGTCGGTGCGTCGGCGCCGTCGGGGGTGACGATACGGATGGTCTGGCCGGGCAGGGCAGGTCCGACAGTTCCGGACTTCCGTTGTCCGTCAAGGGGATTGCACGCCGACGCGCAGGTGCCCTCGGTGAGTCCGTAGCCCTGCAGGATCGGAACGCCGAACGTCGACTCGACGTGATCGAGCAGTTCCTTCGAGATCGGGGCGGCGCCGCAGATCGCAAAGCGCAACGATTCGAAGGCTTCTGCGCTGACGTCGGGATGGGAGACGAGCAGCGCGTAGATGGTCGGGACGGCCGAGAAGTACGTCGGCGACAGGGTGTGCAGGTCGGTGAAGAAGCGCGACGGCGAGAACTTCCCGGTGATGGTGAGTTGGCCGCCGGCGAGGACCGGCGCGAGGAAGCTGACGCAGATGGCGTTGACGTGAAACAGAGGCAGCACCAGTAGCGCGTGGTCGGCGGGCGTCAGCGACATCAGCTCTTTCATCGCCGACGCCATGTAATGCAGATTGTCGTGGGCCAGACGCACACCCTTGGGGCGGCCGGTCGATCCCGACGTGTAGATGAGCAGCGCGTCGTCGGACATCTGCGGAGGCTCCGGGGGTGTCCACGACGAGGCGGCGGTGGCGAGGTCGTCGACGTGGAGGATGCTGCGGTCCGACGTGGCGGGCAGCGCGTCGTCGTCTACGAGGACGAGGCGGGCACCCGAATCGTCGAGCTGATACTCCGCCTCACTCGCGGTGAAGGCCGGATTGACCGGTGTTGCGATGGCACCGAGGCGCCAGGCGGCTGCGATCGCGATGAGAAGTTCGACGCGATTGGGCAGGAACGTCGCGACGACGTCGCCGCGTCGGACTCCGAGGGCGTCGAACTGCTCGGCTGCGGCGTCGACTCTGGCGGCAAAGCTCGCGTAGTCGAGTTCGGTGTGGTCGTCGCGGACGCATGGTGCGGCTGCACGATGGGCCAGCTCCCAGGGAAAATACGACGGTGCGCTCACGTTGAATTGGTCCTCTACTAGGTGGATGTGAGCCAGAACACTAATAGCTGTCCGTGTGACCGAGAACGGCCCCGCGCACCAGACTTTCGTCGGACTGTTGTGCTCTGAGCACAGAACCGCCCTTGGCTTGCAGGTTTGTCGCAAGCGCTGCCGTCGAGCGACGCCGCGCTTAGCATCAGATGATGGTCGCACCCAGATTTGCGCTGGTCAGAATGATCGTCGCGCTGGCGGTGGCCGGTGGCGTGGTTTCCGGTGCGAGTGTGGTGACCGGAGCGGGTGTGGCGGCCGCAGCGCCGACGATCACTGATGTTTCGGCGGCGTGCGGCAGCCCGCTGTCGGCGAGCGAGGTGCGGCGGATCGTCGAACTGTCGGACACGTCGAATGCGTCACCGGGTACGACGGCGCTTCCGGTCCTGGAACGTCAGGTGGGTCGGCTGTGGCAGATCACCGACATTCTGACCGCGCACCGTGACCGGAGGGGGTTGTTCGCCCTCGGATTGGCGGCGGTCGAGCGCGACGCGGTGATGCCGCTCCAGCGGCAGCCGTCGACGTTCCATAACCCGCGTTGGGCACCCGTGATCAGTCTGCGATTGCTCAACCGCTTTCTCGACGCGGCGCACGCCGAGTTCTCCGGAGGCTCGGTGCCCACGCACTGGCAGCGGTACTTCGAGTTGGCGCGCACCTGCAGCGTCTCCGGCGAACGTGTCGCGCTCAGCGGATACAACGCGCACATCACCGTCGACCTCGCGTATGCCACCGCGGATGCGCGCACGACGGCCGACGATGCGTCGGACTACTTCAAGCTGGTCGATGCCATTGCCGCACATGGTGATTCGATCGTCCGCGAGACCAACCGCGCCTATCATGTCGACCTCGGACCTACGTTCCGCTTCTACTTTTTCGGGGAGGGACTCGACCGGCTCGTCGGCGCCGGGAAGGCGACGGGCCCGATGCTGCGCGCGGCCGACGTCGGGTACAACGTGCTGACGTTCGGTAACGGGTTGGCGCTGCAGGATCGTCGGACTCACGACGCCGCCGTCGGCGATATCAACGCGCTCTGGAACACCGGCGACGCTGCTCTCGCTGCGTTCGAAACATGGGGTGTACTGCGATGATTCGGACATTCGCGACGTTGCTGCATTTAACTGTGGAGTCGCGGGGCCTTCCGTAGGGTTAAGCGTCGGTAACTGACATGCCCGCACACATCGGGCCTTACCGCTACAAGCAGCACCCGCACCACATCGGGTCAATACCGTTTTCGAAGGGACGTCATATAGCGATGGCAACCACCGAGTCACACAGCTCCACCGAGGAAGCGCCCACCTCGCTGGGGTCGAATCTGAAGCCGCGGCACATCACCATGATCTCGATCGCCGGCGTCATCGGCGCGGGCCTGTTCGTCGGTTCGGCGAACGCGATCGAGAAGGCAGGTCCTGCCGTCCTGATCTCCTATGCGTTGGCCGGCACGCTGGTGGTGCTGGTGATGCGGATGCTCGGTGAAATGGCCACGGCAAACCCCGACACCGGATCGTTCTCGGTATACGCCGACCGCGCGCTCGGCCGCTGGGCAGGCTTCTCCGTCGGCTGGCTCTACTGGTGGTTCTGGGTGCTCGTCATCCCCGTCGAAGCGACGGCCGCAGCCGCGATCCTCACCGACCTGGTCGGTGGTCAACAGTGGATCTGGGCGCTGGCCGTGACACTGCTGCTGACCATCACCAACCTTGCGAGCGTCGGCAATTACGGCGAGTTCGAATTCTGGTTCGCGTTGATCAAGGTCGTCGCGATCGTGGCGTTCATTCTCGTCGGCGTCGCGGCCATCTTCGGATGGATTCCGAGCTCGGAAGTCAGCGGTGTCAGTCACCTGTGGAAGCCAGATGGGTTCATGCCCAACGGATTCGGCGCGGTGATCGCGGGCATGCTCATCACGATGTTCTCGTTCATGGGCACCGAGATCGTGACCATTGCCGCCGCCGAATCTCCGAATCCCGAGCGCGGCATCACCAAGGCGGTCAACTCGGTGATCTGGCGGATCTCGCTGTTCTACATCGGGTCGATCTTCGTCGTCGTCGCGCTGATGCCCTACAACAAACTCGAGAACGGTTCGTATCAGTCGGTGTTGCAGGCCATCGGGATTCCGGGGTCGAAGATCATCATGGACATCGTCATCCTGACGGCCGTGGCGTCGTGTTTGAACTCGGCGCTGTACACGGCGTCGCGCATGATGTTCTCGCTGGGAACCAGGCACGACGCCCCGCAGGTGGTGCGCAGCCTGACGCCGAAGGGAGTGCCGTGGGTAGCGGTGTTGATGTCGATGGTCGTCGGATTCTTGGCGGTGGTCGGCAATTATGTGTTGCCGGACAAGATCTTTGCGTGGTTGCTCGCTACGAGCGGTGCGATCGCCCTGTTCGTTTACCTGACGATCGCGGCGAGCCAGTGGCGGCTGGGACGCGTGCTGCGCGCCGAGGGTCACCGGCCGCCGGTGCGGATGTGGCTGTTCCCGTACCTGACCGGTGTGGTGATGCTGTTCATTCTGGCCGTGCTGATCCTGATGGTCTTCGACAACGATCAGCGGCAGGCGATCATCTTCTCCGCGATCTCGGCCGTGATCATCGTCGCGGCCGGATTCATCGTGCAGCGGCGCAGCGGCTATCACTCCGACGACGAGGGTGCCCAGACGCGGTATCGAGAAGAGGTCTCGTGACGTCGACGTGCCCGTTGGGTAGCTCGTCGACGCCCCCGACGTACTCGAGTGAATCTCCACTTCTCGATACCGCTGGTACTGGTAGCCGTGATTGATAATGTCCCGATGACTGCGGAATCGTCAAGCTCCACGTCCACAACCGCCGGAGCCGACGCCGAGCACCAACCCAAACGGCGGCCCAGCCGCGCGAACGTCCAGGCCGACATCAGGGCCGCTGCGCGCGAGGTCTTCCTCGAGCGGGGGTACGCCAACGCGTCGTTGGAGGGAATCGCGGGGCGTGCGGGCTACTCCAAGGGCGCGGTGTACTCGAACTTCGCCAGCAAGGGCGCGTTGTTCATGGACCTGACGTCGTCTGTGTTCACCGAGCGGGCCACGGGCTTCACGGCACCCGCGCTGGTGCCGACGTCGGAGAGCGCCGACCCCGAGACGGACATGCGCTTCCTGGCGCTGATGATCCTCAAACAGATCCGGGACACGTACCGGACCAATGTGGTGTTCGCGGAGTTCCGGTCGGAGGTCGATCGCGACCCGCAGTTGCTCGAGGACTACACCGCCGCGCGGGCACAGCTCGCCGAGTCGCTCGCGGCGAACATCGAAGAGGTCGTGGCTGCTCGACACCTGCGACTGCGGGTGCCTGCGCTCGACGCCGCCGTGCTCGTTCTCGCGCTGATCAACGGACTCTCGCTCGAGTACGTCGGGCGCGAGGGCGAACACGTGCTGTCCGTCGACACCATGACCGGCGTCCTGCTGTCGTTGGTGACGAGGGCTGAGTAGGTCGGCTGGACTGGGTGGCGATTCGACGCTTTGGTGTTCTCTGGGTTCCGCTCCTGGCTGTCGGTGCGGGAGTTGCCGTGTTTTGGTTGCTTCCTGCCGTGTGGGCAACCTGCAGCGGTACCGACTGGGACCCGAACCGCGCCGCTGGAGTTGTTGTCTACGCCCCACTGGCGGGCCTGGCGGCCTTGGTTCTCTGCTGGTCGAGCTACGCGCTACTGGCTACGCGAGCCAGTTTCTGGGTGGCGGCGCTAGCACCTATCGTTTCGGCAGCCCTTGCGCTGCTTGTGGTTTGGGCGGTGGTTGCTTGGCAGCACGACAAGGCGGGGGTGCTGTACGACCTGTGCCCGCACGGCGGGGGCTGGTGCACGAGTAGGTGACATCTGATCTGGCTTGCCCTGCCGGGCGGCCTGGAAGGATGCCAGCTGTGCCCA
>NZ_LZTC01000076.1:0-8833 GCF_001665905.1 Gordonia sp. 852002-50395_SCH5434458 | reverse complement strand
GGGTCCCCGTTGCCGGGGCCCCACCGCTCGAGGACAAGAAGGGCGGGTCAGACCGCCTGGTCGGAGACCTTCTTGGGAAGGTTGAACAGCGTGATCACCGAGATCACGATGAGGAAGATTCCCGCGACCCACACCAGCACGCTCAACGCCCACATCGACGAGCCGATCAGCAGCACGAGACCTGCCAGGATCGAGATCACGCCGGTGAGGATGAGGTACCAGGTCGGGGCGTGCGCGGTCTTCGAGAACGCGGTCACCAGGTCGCCGATTCCGTCGAAAAGCCAAGCGAAACCGATGAAGAGCGCGAGGAACCAGACGGCATTCGCCGGGCTGAACAGGGCAATGATGCCCATGACCAGAACCAGAAAGCCAAGTATTCCGGTAAGGATGCGCCAGCCCGTACCGAGGACCTTTGCAGCGAACGCCACATAGATGCGGAAAAGGCCCGCAACGATGAGCGCAATACCGAAGAGAACCGCGAGCACGACCACCGTTGCCGAAGGCCACACAACCGCGATGATGCCGAGCACGATGCCGATGATCGATGTCACGATCATGGCGGTCCGAATAGAGCTGATCAATTCGTCAGGGATCTGTTTTGCATACGGCGCAAAGGTCATGCGGTTACCTTATCCCCGCGGCGGTCGTTGCGACGGGATTCAGACGCAACTGAGTGAAAACGCGTTGCTCGAGGGGGCGGTTCCGTGCACGCGTCTGTGTCCGAGTAAGAGTGATTCGTGGCAAAAACCCGCGCATTTTTCACCCCAAACAGCTCAGCAGCGTCGTCCGACAACGGCGTCGTGACCCCCACCTCGTACGCATTGAGCCTCTGGGCTCCCGGCACGCTCAACGGGCCCGCGGTGTGCGCTCTTGCCGCGCACCGCGTCGAGCAGCAGTTCGGCGAGGACGGTTTTCGACCTGCGCGGTTCACGATCGACATGTTCAAGGTGGCGCGAGAGGTACCGACATTCACCCGTGGCCGAATCGTCCGCGCGGGTCGTCGAATCAGGGTCGCAGAGCTCGACGTAGTGCAGTTTGGGGTCGCGAGCACCGCCGACTCGAATGCCGGCGACTCGAGCGCCGAAGAGGTCGTCGTGGCGCGGGCGACCGCGGTGTTCCTCCGGACGTCTGCGAACCCGCCGGGCACGCGGTGGCGGCGGCCCGACGAAGCCGTCACCTTCCGACCGCCGACCGAGCCCATCGGCGACTCGGATGTCATGTCTCGCTTCTCGTCGGATGTTCCAGAAGCAGGCGTCCCAGAGGCAGATGCCCCTGACGCCGCGGGGGCGTCGAACGGCGCGTGGAACACCGACATGGGCGCGCATCAGAACGGTGGGCGCAAGCGGCTCTGGTCGCATCCGCTGCCCGCAATCGACGGCGAACAAGTGACAGCTTTCGTGAAGGCGGTGACCGCTGGGGAGTCGACGAGTCTTGTCACGAACTGGGGATCGAGCGGTATCGGCTTCATCAACTGCGACCTCACCGTCGAACTTGCTCGTCTCCCACAGGGCGACTGGGTGGGCGTCGAGGCGGACAGCCACATCGAGAGTGACGGCATTTCCATCGGTACCGCCGGACTGTTTGATTCGCACGGAATGTTCGGAATGGGGACTGTCACCGCGGTCAACAATGCCGCCGCGGAGATCGATTTCACCAGCGTCGATCTCACCGATCGATATCGTGAGGCGTAATTGTCTGCTAATCGGAGAGAACCGCTCATTACAACGAGATGTAACCGTTAGGTCTTGATAGGGTCACGCCATGTCACTGGGCTGGAGTGGTCGGAAGGTGCGCGTGGCGGCGCGAAGAAGAGTCATGGCGACCGTCGTCGCAGTCGCTGCGACGACGGTGACCATCGGCACGGTGGTGGCTCCGACAGCACCGGCCGCCACCTACGCCGCGGGCGCAGCGACCACAGTTGCGCGCCTGACCGGACCCGGTTCGATCAACGACACCCCTGGCCGCTACAACATCTACGGCACCGACCTCGGCACGATGTGGGACAACGGCAAGGGCGAGATCCTCGCCGCGTTCGGCGACACCCAGACGTTCAACGGGTGGTCGTTGCTCTACGGACAGCTCTGGTACTGGCAGTCCAACGCACTGCTCCGCAGCACCGACCGCAACCTCTCCGACGGCATGACCTTCACCAGCCACGCCGGTCCCCCGAGACAGGCAAAGCGCCTTCTGAAACCTGATCTGCGCAAGGAGATCACGATCATCCCGACCGCGGGTGTCGCCGCGAACGGCAGGCAGTACATGAGCGTGATGTCGGTCAAGCACTGGGGACAGCCGGGAGTCTGGTACACCAACTGGTCGGGACTCGTCGCGTCGGACGACAACGGCAACAACTGGCGCGCACTGAACGCCTTCCGTCCGAACGGCGGGGGAAACAAGAAGTTCCAGATGACCGCGTTCCTCAAGGTCGGCGATACCGTCTACACCTACGGGACTCCCGACGGTCGCTTCGGCGCGGTGTACGTCGCGCGGGTGAACGCCAAGGACATCGAGAACCTCGGCGCCTACGACTACTTCTCCTACGGGAACTGGGTGCGGGGCAACCCATCTGCGGCAACCCCGGTCATGCCCGCACCGACCGGCGAGATGTCGGTGGCCTACAACAGCTATCTCGGTAAGTTCATCTCGCTCGGCCAAAGCGACAACGGTGTGGTGATGCGGACCGCCGACGACCCGGTTGGCCCGTGGACATCTGGTGAGTTGGTCGTGCCGATGAACAACCCGCTGACCGGATACGCGCCCTTTATCCACCCGTGGTCTCAGGGCAGCACGCTGTACTTCACGTACTCGGTGTCGGTGGGATACCAGGTCTACCTGATGCGGTTGCCGCTGCGGCGGGATTGAGTACGACGGCCGGCGAGCGCACCGCGTGCACCCACCGACCGTCGACTCTCCTCACGGCCGAATCATTCCCGACCCAGTCGCTGACCTACTCGCCGATCCGGCCGTCGAATTCACTGACCGAGCATTGAGCGCATGCGGTCGATCTCGGCTTGCTGCGACGTCGTGATCTGCTCGGCAAGCGCTCGCGACGCAGGGTCGATCCCGTCGGCCAGCTCGGTCTTGGCCATGTCGATAGCACCCTGGTGATGCGCGATCATTCCCTTCAGCCAGAGTGTGTCGAACTCCTGGCCGCGCGCATTCTCCATGGCAGTCATCTCCTGCTCGGACATCATGCCCATGCCCTCGGCACCGTCACCCATATCCATCGAGCCGTGATCCATAGAGCCGTGGTCCATGGAGCCGTGGTCCTGGGCGCTCTGCGATTCGGGAGTTGTCGAGACACCCCACGACCTCAACCGCTCGGTCATCTGGTTGATCTCGGGTTGTTGGGCGTTCTTGATCTGCGTCGCCAACTCGCGAACCGCGGTGTTGTCGGTGCGCGACGGTACGAGATCGGCCATGGCGATGGCCTGCTGATGATGGGGGATCATCATCTGGTTGAACGTCACGTCGGCGGCGTTGTGCGTGGTCGATTCGGCCGACGCACTCTGCGATGACGAGGCGTTTCGGCTAGCGTCCGCACTGGTCGACGACGCTTCACCGGATGCGCTGTCAGACCCGCTCTCGGACGTCGAACAGCCCGCGATCCCGACGACTACGGCGACACCAGCGCAGGCAGCGAGCATGCGGGTACGACGAATTGTGTTGCTGGACATACTGGTTTTCCTTGTCTGTGGTGACCTGCTGGACTCGGCCCCGGTGCAAGCGGGACCTGGCGTCGTCGAATCAGCAGCGAATCACGTTCAGACACAGGTGATCACGGATCGCCCACGGAGGCGGACGGCCGAGCTGGCGAACAGCCGGCATCCATACCGCAGCCATCGCGAGCAGTAGTGCGGCGAACACCAGGATTGCGACCATCGCGGGCTCGATGGTGGGAAAGTCGATGGCGCGCAGCGACAGACAGTGATGCCCGAGGACGGCGCAATGATCGCCGGACGACATGCCCGCGTCGGCACCAGCCGACTGCATCATCTGCATCTCGGCGTGCGCGGGAGGCATCGCGCGGGACTCGGCATGGGTCGGGCCGAGGAGGCCGTGCATCACGACGACGGCAAACACGAGGAGCCCCGCGAAGCCAATACGTGCGGGCCTCGCCGCCAAGCGCTGTACGAAACGCCGGCCACCACTCACCCGTCTACGCGATGCGGCCACGGCGACCAGAATACCGGCGCGTGACCGCTCAGGCGGCCGCGCCACTTTCCTGCTCGGCGCTCTCCTGCTCGGCGCGGCGTCGTTGACGCGGGAGGATGAATCGGCGGTCGATCAGCGTGTAGACGGCGATCACGAACGCGGCCAGTGCCCATCCGAGCAATACGTCGAAGACGTAGTGCTCCGCGGTGTAGACGAGCGTGAACGCCATCGCGAACGCGTACCCCATGAACAGCGTTTTGCCCAGAGCTTTCACCCGTGGCCACATGAACAGGGCAAGCAGCATCGTCAGACCCGCGTGCAGGGACGGGATCGCCGCGACGAGGTTGGCTTTGCCCTGCCCCACCTCGATCAGGTTCGACGCCACGTGGATATTGAGGTACTCCCAGCCGCGCGCCGAAATGCGCTCGACGTAGGGTTGCGCGCCCGGATGCTGCGGGTCGGTCGGACCGAGGATGCCGCCCGGCGTCGTCGCCTCGGGCGTCGTCATGCACTCGGCGTCGCGCGGACCGTCGACAACCTGCTCAGCGGTACACCGTGCAGCGGCCCACGGCGGCGCTGCGGGCACAAGCGTGTAGCCGACAAGGCCGAGGAACGTCGCTGCCACGAAGCACGCCGCGAAACGACGCCACGACGAACGGTCGCGCAACCACAGCACAGCGGCGACGGCGTACGGCACCACGAAGTACGACATGTAGACGACGCTGGTGACGATCTCCCACCACGGCGCCGACGCTTCTTTCAGGTGGCCCTGCAGCCAGACGGTCGGCACCACGCCGAACATCGCATGATCGACGTCGGCGGCGAGGTGCCAGTGCGTCGGCATGTCGACGATCCGCGCGACGTCCCGCGTCCAGTCGTAGAGAATCAGAATGAGCGCGAACGGCGCCCAGTCGATGAGCACGGTGATCGCGCGACGGCGGCCGATACTCGCGGCGAACAGCCCGAGACACAGCAGCACAATCAGGCGCGTGCGGTCGAAGGCGAGGCCGTACACGGAGAATTCGTAGGCCATGAACGCAACCCACGCCACGATGGCGATGCGTCTGACCATGGTCAGGTCGCGCCGCTTCTCCGGCTCGGCTTCGAGTTCCGCAGCGTCGGCGACGTCGTCGAGAACAGGCGCCATCGTTGCCGGCTCGTCCGAATCGTCGTCGCCTGCGCCTCGCCTCGGAGGCCGTACCGCGTCTTCTACGCTCAAGCGGACAATCCTGATTCCATCGGTCGAATGAGATGCTGACGCGTCGCATTCGACAAACACGATGGAACGACGTCCATCCTTAACTGTTTGTCAGCCTAGTGAACACCGGGCGGTTACGGGGTGTTTGCCACCCGTTGATGGCGCATCCACAGCAAAGACTTCCTAGACTGGTGATGCGCATCACAGCGATGTGGCAGTAGGCGCCGGGAGGTTTCATGCCCAATCGTTTTCTCCGCTACGGCGATCAGCGCTACCTGATCACCAAAGAGGCGGAGGCCCGACTCAACCGCGCGCTGGACAAGGTCTACGAGCACGGCTCGGGTCACGAGTGGCTACACCTCTACCGCGACACCGAGGCGCCGTGTCGGCTGTTGATCGCCAGCGGCGTTCCGATCACCATCGAAACCGAGCCGGGACTCGGCGACTGAGCACACGCACGACTGAGCACGCGCCAGGCTGCCCGCGAAAGTCACCAGCGAGCGGTTCACTATCGTTGGCGTCATGCGCATCGGAGCCCACCTGCGTGAAGACGCCGCACCACTCGAGACCGCAGAAGAACTCGGTATCGACGTCTTCCAGATGTTCGTCACCGACCCGCAGAGCTGGAAGAAGCCGCAGCCACATCCGGAGGCCCAGCAGATCCGTGAGTCGCCCATCGACGTCGTCGTCCATTCGAGCTATCAGATCAACGTCGCGAGTCTGAACAACCGACTCCGGATGCCGTCCCGCAAGGCGGTCGAACAGCAAGCCGACGCCGCTGCCGAGCTGGGGGCCTTCGGCCTCGTCGTACATGGCGGCCACCTTCGCGATGGCGAAGACGCCGCAGAGGGATTTGCCAACTGGCGCAAGCTTTTCGACCGCCAGCAGGACAAGGGCGGCTTCGGTGTTCCGATCCTCATCGAGAACACCGCGGGCGGCGATCACGCCATGGCCAGAACCCTCGAGGCCATCGACCGGCTATGGGACGCGGTCGGCGATTTCGAGCAGGCCGGATTCTGTCTCGATACCTGCCACGCGTGGGCAGGCGGCGAAGACCTCGTCGGCCTGGTCGAGCGCGTGCGTGCCATCACCGGCCGTATCGACCTGGTTCACCTGAACAACTCGCGCGACGAGTTCGACTCGGGCCGCGACCGCCACGCCAATCTGGAGTCGGGTCACATCGATCCCGACGTCCTCGTCGAAGTCGCCCGCATCGCCGACGCGCCGCTGATTCTCGAAACACCCGCGGAAGGCATACCCGCCGACCTGTCCTACCTGCGCGAAGGTCTCTGACCGACCTGCGTCGAGACTTCTTACCGCACTGCTTGCAATTGCGAGCACGCTCACATGCGCTGAGGTTGTGAGTGTGTTGCGCCTCGCGGTAAACTGGGGTTACTGGCGAGTAACTTGGTGTCCGCGTCAACGTCCAGACCATGCGCTTTCCCGACGCTCACCTCGACACGCCCGACGATCGTCAGCCCGCGGCTTATATGCCAGGTCTAGTAGAAGGAACCAGCAATGGGTCATTACAAGAGCAATATGCGCGACCTGCAGTTCAACCTCTTCGACGTGTTCGAACTCGACAAGGTCCTCGAGTCCGGAGAGTTCGGCGATCTCGATCACGAGACCGCCGTCGACATGCTCCGTGAGGTGAAGAACCTGTCGGAGGGCGTCATCGCCGACTCGTTCGCGGAGGGCGACCGCAATCCCCCGACCTTCGACCCGGAGACGCACAGCGTCACGATCCCCGAGGCGTTCAAGAAGTCGTACAACGCTTACATCGAGGCCGGCTGGGACAAGGTGGGTCTGCACGAGGACCTCGGCGGCATGCCCGCTCCGCGTTCGCTGTACTGGGCGCTCGGCGAGATGGTGCTCGGCGCCAACCCCGCTCTGTTCATGTACTCCGCGGGCGCAGGCTTCTCGGAGATCTTCTACAACAACGGCACCGATGAGCAGAAGAAGTGGGCCGAGATCTGCGCCGAGCGCGGCTGGGGCGCCACCATGGTGCTGACCGAGCCCGACGCCGGATCGGATGTCGGCGCAGGCCGCACCAAGGCAACGGAGCAGGAAGACGGCACCTGGCACATCGACGGTGTGAAGCGCTTCATCACCTCGGGCGATCAGGACATGACCGAGAACCTCTTCCACCTGGTACTCGCTCGCCCCGAGGGCGCGGGTCCCGGCACCAAGGGTCTCTCGCTGTTCTTCGTTCCGAAGTTCCACTTCGACCACGAGACCGGTGAGCTCGGAGAGCGTAACGGCGCCTTCGTCACCAACGTCGAGCACAAGATGGGCCTGAAGGTCTCGGCCACCTGTGAGGTCACCTTCGGTCAGCACGGCGTTCCGGCCAAGGGCTGGCTCGTCGGCGAGGTCCACAAGGGCATTGCGCAGATGTTCGACGTCATCGAGCACGCTCGAATGATGGTGGGCACCAAGGCGATCTCGACCCTGTCGACCGGTTACCTCAACGCACTCGACTACGCCAAGGAGCGTGTCCAGGGTGCTGACATGACCCAGATGACCGACAAGACCGCTCCGCGCGTGACCATCACGCATCACCCGGACGTGCGTCGTGCGCTGATGACCCAGAAGGCCTACGCAGAGGGCCTGCGCGCCGTGTACCTGTACACCGCGTCGCACCAGGACGAGGCTGCTGCCCAGATCGTCTCCGGCGCCGATGCCGCCATGGCTCACCGCGTCAACGACCTGCTCCTGCCGATCGTCAAGGGCGTCGGCTCCGAGCGTGCCTACGGCACGCTGACCGAGTCGCTGCAGACCTACGGCGGCTCCGGCTTCCTGCAGGACTACCCGGTCGAGCAGTACATCCGTGACTCGAAGATCGACTCGCTCTACGAGGGCACCACGGCCATCCAGGCGCAGGACTTCTTCTTCCGCAAGATCATTCGCGACAAGGGCCAGGCGCTCGCACACGTCGCGGGCCAGATCCAGACGTTCATCGACTCGGAGGCCGGCAACGGTCGCCTCAAGACCGAGCGTGCGCTGCTGAAGACCGCACTCGAGGACGTGCAGTCGATGACCGCAACGCTGACCGGCTACCTCATGGGTGCGCAGGAAGACGCGACGCAGCTCTACAAGGTCGGCCTCGGCTCGGTGCGCTACCTCATGGCCGTCGGCGATCTGCTCATCGGCTGGCTGCTGCTCAAGCAGGCCGAGGTTGCGCTGACCAAGCTCGACGAGGGTGCCGCCGATGGCGACAAGGCGTTCTACGACGGCAAGGTCGCGGTTGCGAGCTTCTTCGCCAAGAACATGCTGCCGCTGCTGACCTCGGTCCGCGGCGTCGTCGAGAACATCGACAACGACGTGATGGAGCTCGACGAAGCGGCTTTCTGATCCGCTGATCGACAAGCGTCACAAACCAATACTGCGGCCCCGCAACCGGATTCGGTTGCGGGGCCGCAGTATTTGTCCTGGGGCTTGTCCGTGCCGGTCGCCTAGCACCGCTGCGGACAGGGCCTGAAT
>NZ_LZTC01000075.1:0-176061 GCF_001665905.1 Gordonia sp. 852002-50395_SCH5434458 | reverse complement strand
GGAAGCTAAGCCCACCAGCGCCAATGGTACTGCACTCTAATCGGTGTGGGAGAGTAGGACACCGCCGAGCACAACATCCCAGTATTGCCCCGCACCCCAGTGGTGCGGGGCATTACTGCATTCACGGGCATTTACATTTCGCGCACGCGGGAGCTCCGGGTCGCGGTGGATTCCGCACCAAGACCCCGCAGGGCATAGATTGAGAGTCATGAACGATCGCGATCGGGGACAGGACAAACGAGGCCGAGGGCGTGGGTCGGACAATCGCGGACGTGGGCCAGACGGCCGTGGACGACCGTCGGATCGACGTGGTTCGGATCGACGAGGGCCCGAGGGCCGGCCTGCGGGTCCGCCGTTGCCCGACGACGTCGTGGCGTCGGACCTCGACCAGGAAGTACGCCGTGATCTGTTGACGCTCGACAAGGCGAACGCCGATCGGGTGGCGAGGCATCTGGTGATGGTCGCTCAGCTGCTCGATTCAGATCCCGAATTGGCGCTGGCTCATGCACGTGCGGCGCGGGAGCGCGCCTCGAGGGTCGGACTGGTCCGCGAGACCGCGGGAATCGCGGCCTACAACGCCGGCGAATGGCAAGAGGCTCTTACCGAGTTGCGAGCCGCGCGCAGAATCAACGGCGGCACATTGCTGCTGCCATTGATCGCCGACGCCGAGCGCGGACTCGGACGCCCAGAACGAGCTATCGAAATCGCTCGTAGCGAGGAGGGGCGCTCACTGACCGGCGACGAGGCGACAGAAATGCGCATCGTCGAGGCCGGCGCCCGCATCGACGCGGGCGAACCCGCGAAGGCGCTCGTGACGCTTCAGGCGGAGGATCTCGCACCAGGCCGGACCGGCACGATGGCAGCACGGTTGTTCTACGCCTACGCGTCCGCGTTATTGGCGGCTGACCGTCGTGATGATGCGGTGACCTGGTACATGAACGCCGCAGCGGCCGACGTCGACGACGCCACCGATGCGGAGTTCCGCCTGATGGAGCTGTCGGAGGACATGAGTCCCGACACCACATCTGACGGCAATGCCTCGGCAGTGGAAGACGTCGATGTCGTCGGTGCCATTGATGAGACCGAAGGCCCTTCCGGTAATGGTGTCGGTGCCGCGTCGATAGATGACTCGGGAGATAAGGACTCGGGAGATAGCTCGGTAGACGCCTCGGGAGATGACGTTGCCGAGTCGGAGACGACGTCCGTGCCTGCCGAAGTCCCACCCACGTCGAGTACAGAATCATCCGACGAGAAATCGGCTTCAGCGAGCACTGCATCGACGGCCACGACTCCGGCTGCTCAACCCTCGACACCGGCTCCTCAACCCTCGGCACCGGCTCCTCAACCTTCGACGCCGGCAGCGTCCAGCGCGCCTTCGCCCGAGCCGCAGGCTCCGCCGGAAGGGTCGTTGGTCGATCACTACGAGGCGCTGCTCCTCGACCTCGACGGCACCGTGTTCGCGGGCAAGGAGCCGACCCACGGAGCGCGAGAGACCCTCGACGCTCTCGACCTTCCCCAGATCTTCGTCACCAACAACGCGAGCCGACGTCCGAGTGAGGTTGCAGCACATCTCAATTCGATGGGTTTCTCGGCGACCGAGGATCAGGTCGTGACGAGTGCTCAGAGCGCGGCTCGTCTGCTCTCTGAACACGTCGAGCCAGGTTCGCGTGCGCTCGTGCTCGGTACCGACGGACTCGCGCAGGAGGTGCGCGAGGTCGGAGTCGGTGTCGCCAGGAGCGCCGACGACCGACCTGCCGCCGTGATCCAGGGATTCTCGCCGGACACCAATTGGTCGACGCTGTCGGAAGCCGCGCTCGCGATCCGCGCGGGCGCACTGTGGATCGCCACCAATACGGATGCGACGCTGCCCTCCGAGCGCGGACTGCTCGTCGGCAACGGGTCACTGGTCGCCGCTGTCGCCAACGCGACCGGCGCCGAACCTCTCGTCGCCGGCAAACCCGCTGCGCCGCTGATGGCGGATGCGATGAAGCGCAGCGGAGTCACCAATTCGCTGGTCGTCGGCGATCGACTCGATACGGACATCCAGGGCGCACATTCGGTCGGCCTCGACAGCGCGCTCGTCCTGACCGGTGTGAGCACTCCGAAGGATCTGCTGCTTGCACCACCCGAGCAGCGGCCGTCGCACGTGATCGACGACCTCACCGGTCTTCTCGATGATGAGAAAACCGTCCGGATCGGAGAACAGCCGGACTGGGACGTCGAGGTGTCCGGCGCGACCATCACGGTGACTGCCACTGGGGAAGAGCCCGCGCACGAGGCGCTTCTGCCTGCACTCGCGCACGCCGCATGGGCACTCCTCGATGGCCGGGACGTCGAAGCCGGGCCGGTTGACCCGTCGGATGTGGCGATCACCAGCGACGACCCGGACGTTCGGTCGCAGATCGACAAGCTCGGTGTCGGAGACCTGCGCTAGCGTGGTCGTGTCATGAACTACCAGCAACCGCAACACCCCGTCCCCGGAGCGCACCTGCGGCCCGGGCCGCAATCGCCCTCGCCTGCCGACCTTGCGGCCGAGCCGCAGATTCCGGTCGCGGAGACGGTCGAGTCGCTGCTCGACGAGGTCGACCGTATTCGCGAGCAGGCAGGCGACACCTTCGATCTTGCGGCGCTCGCGCGGCAGAGCGAACTGCTGGAGAAGGCTCATGACGTACTCACCGCAGCGTTGGCAGAGGTCGATCCGCGATGACGGCCAACCTGTCGAGGATCATGAACCTGTTCAGGGCCCGCTGAGTGGCTACGCGCGCAAGGCTCGACGCCGAGCTCGTCCGCCGGAAGTTGGCGCGCTCGCGAGAGCAGGCTCGTGAGCTGATCGAAGCGGGCCAGGTCACCGTCAATGGGGTGCTTGCCGCGAAGCCTGCGACCAATGTGACGCGCGACACCCCCATCCTCGTTTCCGACGACGGCCCCCGCGACGACTGGGCGTCGCGCGGTGCGCACAAGCTGCTCGGTGCACTCGAAAGATTCGAGCCGCAGGGTTTGACCATCGCCGACAAGCGTTGCCTCGACGCGGGCGCGTCGACCGGAGGATTCACCGACGTTCTGCTTCGACGCGGGGCCGCCGAGGTTGTTGCGGTCGATGTCGGCTACGGGCAGCTCGTCTGGCGGCTTCAGTCCGACGACCGTGTCGACGTGCACGACCGTACCAACGTTCGTCACCTGAACGCCGACGACATCGGGGGACCCGTCGACATCGTCGTCGCCGACCTCTCGTTCATCTCGCTGTCGCTGGTCTTACCGGCGTTCGCCGCGAGTGCCCGACCGGGCGCCGACCTGTTGCCGATGGTCAAACCGCAGTTCGAGGTGGGTAAGGACCGGGTTGGCTCCGGTGGCGTTGTGCGCGACCCCGAGTTGCGCGCCGAGGCGGTCTACCACGTCGCGCGCGACGCAGCGAAGCTCGGTCTGGTCACCAGGGACGTCGTGGCGAGTCCGTTGCCAGGGCCGTCGGGCAACGTCGAATACTTCTTGTGGCTCACATACCAACCCGCTGACCACCACGCACAGCCCGACGTTCCGGCGGACGATACTGTCGGGGAGACTGGTGGCGGCGCAGACGAAGTCGCCGACATTGCGGATGATGCGCAGTTGCGGGGGATGATCCACCGTGCCGTCGACGAGGGACCTCGCTGAGCGTGCCCGCAGATCGGGAATGGTGAAAGGAACAAGGTGATCGACGAATCAGTGGTCGCCGTGTCCGGTCAGCGCGAGTTCATGGTGGTGGCGCACACCGGACGTGCTGTGGTGACCCGTACGGTCGAATCGATCGCACGCCACTGCGCTGCGGCTGGTGTTGGCCTACGCATCATCGACCACGACCTCACTGCCGACAACCCCGCGACGCAAGACGACGTCGACCTTCGCGGACGAGACGACAGGGAAGGTCACGACGATCCCGCCAACCGCGACCATGGCCCCACGCGGCCACCGAGCCATCCGCTCGACATCGACGGACTGCGCGAGCTCGGCGCAGATGTCACCGTCGCGACGGGCGACCCGGAATCGGCCGTCGGGTGCGAGGTCGTCATCGTGCTCGGAGGCGACGGAACGTTCCTGCGCGCAGCAGAACTCGCCTATCCGGCGGGTGTTCCGGTGCTCGGAATCAATCTCGGACACATCGGCTTTCTCGCCGAGGCCGAGGCCAACCGCATCGACGACGTGATGGCGCAGCTCATTTCGCGTGACTACCGTGTCGAACCGCGGATGACCCTCGACATCGCGATCAGTCATCCGACCAAACCGGACGAGGTGCGCCGTAGCTGGGCACTCAATGAGGTCGCCATCCTCAACCGAACCAACAATGGCGTTCTCGAGTTGGTGACCGAAGTCGACGGTCGGCCGGTATCCGCGTTCGGAGCCGACGGCGTGCTCGTGTCGACACCCACCGGATCGACTGCCTACGCCTTTTCGGCCGGCGGACCGGTGATGTGGCCCGACCTCGAAGCGATCCTGATCGTTCCGAGCAATGCGCACGCGCTGTTCGCCCGGCCGATGGTGACCAGCCCTCGATCGCGGATCGCGGTGGAAATCGATAAGCACGGACGGTCGGCGATCGCCCTGTGCGACGGCCGACGCCAGATCTTCGTCCCGGCAGGCGGCCGCGTCGAGGTGGTCCGAAGCGACCGATCGGTGCTGTGGGTACGCATCGATTCCGATCCGTTTGCCGATCGACTCGTCACGAAATTCGACCTGCCGGTGACCGGATGGCGCGGGCGGCAGGGTGAGGGGAAGTAGTGCTCGAAGAGCTGTCGATCTCCGGCCTCGGCGTCATCGATCAGGCCTCCGCACAATTCAGCCCCGGGTTCACCGTATTGACGGGCGAGACCGGCGCGGGCAAGACGATGATCGTCACCAGCCTGCGACTGCTGTCGGGTGCGCGCGCCGACGCCGGAAGAGTGCGATCGGGGAGCCAGAAAGCGACCGTCGAGGGGCGGTTCCGACTCGCTGAGTCCGCCGACGATGCCACGCGTGCCGCTGTCGCCGACATCGTCGAATCTTCTGGTGCAGAACTCGACGACGACGGCTCGGTCATCGTGGTGCGCACCGTCGGCTCGGATGGTCGTTCGCGTGCACACCTCGGCGGGCGGTCGGTGCCGGTCGGCGTGATGGGCAGATTCACGGGCGCGCTGTTGACGATTCACGGCCAGAACGATCAACTTCGTCTGCTTCGTCCCGACCATCAGCGCGACGCCCTCGACAGTTTCGCCGGCGACAAGGCTGCCGCGGCGCTGAAGCGGTATCGCTCGACGCGCGAGAGCTGGGTCGCGGTACTCGACGAACTCGACGCACGCCGCGCCAACCATCGTGAACTTGCGCAGGAAGCCGATCGACTGCGCTTCGGCATCGACGAGATCGCCGCGGTCGACCCGCAGCCGGGAGAAGACGACGCGCTCGCCGACACCATCCGACGACTCTCCGATCTCGAGTCGATTCGTTCGGCGGCTGCGGGATCGCACGACGTCGTCGCGGGCGATAACGGTTCGCTCGTCGACGGTCTCGGGCAGGTTCGTTCGCTCCTGGAGTCCGCTGCCGATGCGCAACTGCGAACGCTCGCTGCTCGCGTGTCGGAGACGCTGACCGTCGTCACCGATATCGGCGACGAGTTGTCGTCGTTTCTATCCGGGCTGCCCAGCGACGCAGACGAACTCGAGAAGCTGCTCGCTCGCCAGGGTGAGCTGAAGGCTCTGGTCCGCAAATACGCACCTGATATCGACGGCGTCATCGCGTGGCGTGAGACTGCGGAACGTCGACTTTCCGAAATCGACGACCCGCAGGGCTCGATCGACGAACTCGAGGCGGCGGCCGCGTCGGCGCGTGCCGACGTCGAATCGGTGGCGTCGACGCTGCGAACCATGCGTCGTAAGGCGGCGACCTCCATGTCGAGCAAGGTGTCGGCCGAATTGGCAGGCCTTGCGATGGGCGACGCCGCACTCTCGGTGAACGTCATCCCCGACGTCGCGGCTCCCGACGATCGGCTGACGATCACGGTTGACGGAGCCGCCGCGCACGCAGGTGCCGACGGCGCCGATCGCGTCGAGTTCGCCCTCGTTGCACATGCCGGCGCCGACCCCCTGCCGATCGCCAAATCGGCGTCCGGCGGCGAGCTCTCGCGACTGATGCTGGCGCTCGAAGTGGTTCTCGCAGAGCCGACGTCGGGATCGGTCATGGTCTTCGACGAGGTCGACGCCGGTGTCGGCGGCCGGGCCGCGGTGGAGATCGGCCGGAGGCTCGCGGGACTCGCACGGGCCCACCAGGTCATCGTCGTGACGCACCTTCCGCAGGTCGCGGCCTTCGCCGACAACCACCTGGTGATCGGGAAGACGTCGAAATCAGGCGATCGTGCGCAGACCAGCACACTTCGGCCGCTCGACCGTGACGCGCGCGTCGCCGAATTGGCGCGCATGCTCGCGGGACTCGGCGAATCAGACACGGGCCGGGCGCATGCGGAGGAACTACTGGCCACCGCTGATGGCGAGAAGGCTCACGCCGTCGGATCGTCGGCAGGTGAGTCGACGGCCGCAGCGACAAAAGCGAAGGGCACCCGCAAGAAGCGCTGAGACAGTTGGTACTCGTGTGACAAAAGTTGCCCATGTTGCGGCGCGCCTCCCCAAGGCTGCGCGGCGCACGGTCAATCATGTGGTGCATGAAGATGCCCGCACTGCTCGCACGTAACTCCGAAGAACTGCCTGGCGTGTCCGGTATCGCCAGGATCGACAAGAACACCCGCCGCCTCATCGACCGAGTCGGACCGGGTGACATAGCCATCCTCGACGAGGTCGACCTCGACCGCGTCACCGCCGACGCTTTGGTCGAGGCCAATGTCGTCGCCGTAGTCAACGCGTCCCGCTCCATCAGCGGGCGCTACCCCAACCTCGGACCCGAGGTGCTCGTCGGCTCCGGGATCGTCCTCGTCGACGAGGTCGGACCCGAAGTGTTCAAGCGCGTCAAGGACGGCGCGAAACTCCGGGTCGACGACGGCAAGGTGTTCGTCGGTGAACGACGCCTCGCGCGTGGCACCACGCTCGACGAGCACGAGATCGCCGACATGATGATCGAGGCAAAGACCGGACTCGTCGATCACCTCGAAGCCTTCTCCGGCAACACGATTGAGTTCATCCGGAGCGAGTCCCCACTGCTGATCGACGGTGTCGGCGTGCCCGACATCGACGCCTCGTTGGTCGGCAAGCACGTCGTGATCGTGGGGGACGGACCCGACCGCGCCGCCGATCTGCGTGCACTCAAGCCGTTCATCAAGGAGTACTCACCGGTGATCATCGGTGTCGGTGCCGGCGCAGACACGCTGACGAAGGCCGGGTACAAGCCCTCGCTGATCGTCGGCGACCCGGAAGAGATGAAGGTCGCGACACTGAAATGCGGTGCGCAACTGGTGCTTCCGGCAGACACCGACGGCCATGCCTCGGGTCTCGAGCGAATCCAGGACCTCGGAATCGGGGCGACCACATTCCCCGCTGCCGGCGCGGCGTCGGATCTCGCTTTGCTGCTCGCCGACTACCACGGCGCCGACCTCATCGTCACCGTCGGCTATGGCGGCACCCTCGATGACTTCTTCGACCGCTCGCGGCGTGAGAGCAATCCGTCGACCTTCCTCACCCGAATGAAGGTCGGACCCAAGCTGGTCGACGCGAAAGCTGTTGCGACGCTGTATAGGAGCCGCGTGTCGGGGGCGGCCGTCGCCTTCGTTGTACTCGCGGCGCTGATCGCGGTGATCGCTGCGGTGATGTTGTCGAGCGCGGGTGGCGAAGTGACCGATTGGGTTGTCGCACAGTGGCATCAGCTCGTCGAGTGGGCCCGTGGGGTCTGGAACAGGTAGACAATGATTTCGGTTCGGCAGCATGCGATCTCGCTCGCCGCGGTGTTTTTGGCACTCACGGTGGGTTTATTCATCGGCTCCGGTTTTGTCGGCGACAGAATGAATTCGTTGACCGGCACCAGTCGTGATCGCATCGGGGCGTTGCAGGACGAGCGCGATCAACTCAACGATCAGCTCAACAGCGCCAATAGTTTTGACACCGCGATCACCGGACGGGTGATCGACGGAACGCTTCGTGGCCAGTCGGTCCTGGTGGTGACCGCTCCCGGCGCAGCAGACGCCGACGTCGCTGCCATCAAGGACGCGGTCGCAGGCGCGGGCGCCAAGGTGTCGGGTCAGATCGCGTTGACGCCACAATTCGTCTCCGATCAGAAATCCGAGCAACTCTCGACGATCATCGACCAGACGATTCCTCCGGGTTCGACGCTGCGCGCCGAACTGGTCGACTCCGGTGGCCGCGCGGGTGATCTACTCGGTGCTCTGACGCTCGACCGCGGCGGAAAGGGCGCAGCGTCGGCCGACGACCGGCGGACCGGACTCGAAGCGTTACGCGACGGCGGGTTCATCGACTATGCCGGGGCGGGCTCGACACCTGCCGACCTCGCCGTCGTGGTGACCGGCGGCGGCTATCCCGAGGATTCCGGTGCTCAGGGACAACTCGTCGCCCGCTTCGCCGCGGCACTCTCGGGACGTGGCGACGGGGGAGCGTTACTCGGTCGGACGGGTTCGACCGCTGGTGGTTCGCCGATCGCCGTCGTTCGCTCGGACCCCGGTCTGGGCAACGCCGTCTCGACCGTCGACAACGTCGATCAGCAAACCGGGCGCATCACGTCGATCCTGGTCCTACAGGAGGAGAAGGGCGGGCGGACCGGCGCCTACGGCACCGGAGCGGGCGCCAAGGCGATCACCGTCGGGGCCACCGACCGACCGTCGACCTGACGCCGTCCGGGGGCGGGGCGTTCCGAGAGGGACGCCGCTCGCCCTGGCCGTCGGCGGGATCACGACGCGGATCACACCTTCGGCGAGCACGCTTCCGGTGTGGCGGAGCGGAGAACCGCCGATGGGTGTTACCCTGGAGTCCCGTAGGTCAACAGGTTTTCCGGCCTGATCCAGCCGACGGGAGAGACGGGTTTTGCGACCACTTCGCCACGTGCATGAAGGCACGAAGCACATATTCGTTACGGGCGGCGTCGCATCGTCGCTCGGAAAAGGTCTGACGGCGTCGAGCCTCGGCCAATTACTCACAGCGCGCGGTCTGCGCGTAACCATGCAGAAACTGGATCCGTATCTGAACGTCGATCCAGGCACGATGAATCCCTTCCAGCACGGTGAGGTCTTCGTCACCGAGGATGGCGCCGAAACCGATCTCGACGTCGGGCATTACGAGCGCTTCCTCGACCGCAATCTCTCGCAGTCGGCGAATGTCACCACCGGACAGGTGTATTCGACAGTCATCGCCAAGGAGCGACGCGGCGAGTACCTCGGCGAGACCGTCCAGGTCATCCCGCACATCACCGACGAGCTGAAATCGCGGGTGCTCGCGATGCGTGCGCCCGGCGACGACGGTGAGCCGCCAGACGTCGTCATCACCGAGATCGGTGGAACCGTCGGCGACATCGAGTCGCTCCCGTTCATCGAAGCCGCCCGCCAGATCCGTCACGACGTCGGCCGCGACAACGTCTTCTTCATCCACGTCTCGCTGGTGCCCTATCTCGCGCCGTCGGGTGAGCTGAAGACCAAGCCGACCCAGCACTCGGTCGCTGCTCTGCGCAACGTCGGAATCCAGCCCGACGCGCTGATCCTGCGGTGCGATCGCGACGTGCCCGAGGGGCTCAAGAAGAAGATCGCGCTGATGTGCGACGTCGACATCGACGGCGTCATCTCCACGCCCGACGCCCCGTCGATCTACGACATCCCCAAGGTGCTGCACTCCGAGCAACTCGACGCCTACGTCGTGCGCAAGCTCGGGCTGCCGTTCCGCGATGTCGACTGGACCGTGTGGGGCGAACTGCTCAACCGTGTGCACGAGCCGCGTGAGACGGTCCGAATCGCGTTGGTGGGCAAGTACGTCGACCTGCCCGACGCCTATCTGTCGGTGACCGAGGCGATCCGCGCCGGTGGCTTCGCGTGGCGCGCCAAGACCGAGATCAAGTGGGTTCCGTCCGACGAATGCGCCACCGAGGCGGGTGCGCAGGCAGCGCTCGGAGACGTCGACGGCGTGTTGGTTCCCGGTGGCTTCGGCATCCGCGGGATCGAGGGCAAGCTCGGAGCGATCCGGTACGCGCGGCGTCGAGGCATTCCCTTGCTCGGACTGTGCCTCGGCCTGCAGTGCATCGTGATCGAGGCCGCACGCTCGGTGGGCCTCGAGGACGCGAGCTCGACGGAGTTCGATCCGGACACCCCGTTCCCCGTCATCTCGACCATGGCCGATCAAACCGAGATCGTCGCCGGAGAAGCCGATCTCGGCGGCACGATGCGGCTCGGTGCCTACCCGGCAACCCTCAAGCCAGACAGCATCGTGGCGGAGTCGTACGGATCGACAGAGGTGTCCGAGCGACACCGGCACCGCTTCGAGGTCAACAACTCCTACCGCGACAAGATCGCCGCGTCGGGTCTCGTGTTCTCGGGGACGTCGCCGGACGGTCACCTCGTCGAGTTCGTCGAGTACCCGAAGTCGATTCATCCGTTCCTGGTGGGCACCCAGGCTCACCCCGAACTCAAGAGCCGGCCGACGCGCCCGCATCCGCTGTTCCGGTCGTTCATCGATGCTTCGCTGAAATACAAAGCGGCAGAACGGCTTCCGGTGGACCTGGGCGACTACGATCCTCCGCCCGCGGCGGCGGTCGAAGACGACGTCGCCGTCGAGGTCGAGGAACAGGACGCTTGAGCGAGTGCACCGGCCCCGGCGCCCACCACTTCGACGTGAAGTCGAGCCGAGTGGTCTACGACGGAGCGATACTCGCGCTTCGCCTCGACCAGGTGGAGATGCCGGGCGGTCGGGTCGCCGAACGCGAAGTCGTCGAGCATTTCGGTGCCGTGGCCGTCGTCGCGCGTGATGAGGACGGCAGGATTGCGATGGTGCGTCAGTATCGGCATCCTGTCGGCCGCAGGTTGTTGGAGATTCCCGCGGGGCTGCTCGACAAGGGCGGGGTAGAGCCGCCGCTCGCCGCCGCGCAGCGCGAGCTCGCGGAGGAAACCGACCTGCGTGCGCAGCGGTGGCAGGTGTTGATCGACCTCGACCTATCGCCCGGGTTCACCGACGAAGCGTTGCGTGTCTACCTGGCCGAAGAACTGTCGGAGCACCATGTGGCCGAACGCGAGGACGAAGAGGCCGATATGTCGTTGGAGTGGGTCGCGCTCGACGACGCTGTGTCGATGGTGCTGTCCGGTGACATCGTGAACGCGACCGCGGTGTCGGGGATTCTCGCGCTCTCTGCCGCGGATCGCACCGACACGCAGCTGCGAACGCCGGATTCGCCATGGCGCGATAAGCCCCACGCCTTCGCCGATCGCAAGGCGGGTCGGGCATCGACGTGACCGCCGGGACGCGTGTCGACGACGTGGTGTCGAGGTATCTCGACCACCTCACCGTCGAACGCGGCATGGCGCCCAACACGCTTGCGTCCTACGGCCGCGACCTCGACCGCTACCGGCGCTATCTCTGCGGGCGGGGGATCGTCGATCTCGCGGAGGTCACCGAGAACGACGTGCGCGAGTTCCTCGTCGACCTGCGACGCGGCGACGAGCAGGCCGGGACAACACCCCTCGCCGACAGCTCGGTAGCGCGAACCCTGGTGGCCACCAGGGGTTTTCACAAGTTCGCCGCCGCTGAAGGTGTCGTACCCGCCGACGTGGCGCACGGGGTGCGGCCACCGCGTCCGGCGCGACGCCTCCCCAAGGCGTTACCCGTCGACGACGTCGTCGCGATCCTGGAAGCTGCGGGGGCGGGCGACCATCCGCGTGCGCTGCGTGACCGCGCGCTCCTCGAACTGCTCTACAGCTGTGGAGCACGCATCACCGAGGCGACGTCGCTCGACGTCGACGACCTCGACACCGATGCGCGCACCGCCCTACTGCGCGGCAAGGGCGGAAAGGAGCGACTCGTGCCGGTCGGCGGACCCGCCGTCGGCGCGATCGAGGCGTATCTGGTGCGTGGGCGGCCGGCCCTGGTGACACGCTCGACGCCCGCGCTGTTTCTGAACGCGCGCGGCGGCAGGCTCACCCGACAGGGCGCGTGGCAGGTGCTCGCCGACACCGCGGAGCGGGCAGGAATCGGTACTGCCGTCTCACCGCACACCCTGCGGCACTCATTCGCGACGCATCTGCTCGACGGCGGCGCCGACGTGCGAGTGGTCCAGGAGTTACTCGGGCACGCCTCTGTGACGACGACGCAGGTCTACACCCTCGTCACGGTCAACACGATGCGTGAGGTGTATGCCACGGCCCATCCGAGAGCGCGCTGAGCGTCGTGGAAGGCCCGTGCGGCGATGCTCCACGGCTTCGGTGCAGTGAACCATTAGGCTGACAAGCGGCGTCGATACGTGATCAGTGAGAAAGGCGGGTACGTGAGCACACCGAGTACACCGCGGTCGGGAGGTCATGCCGACGATCAGTACCGACTTCATGTGATGTCCGGCATCGACATCGACGAGGGCGATCATCCCGACGACGAGATCGGCCCGACCGGGCGTCCCTACCGCGACGTTCCGACGCCTGCGCCGCTCGACCGACACGGACCCGCGACCGTCATTGCCGTCTGCAATCAGAAGGGCGGCGTGGGTAAGACGACGTCGACGATCAACCTGGGTGCCGCACTCGCCGAGTACGGGCGACGCGTACTGCTGGTCGACCTCGATCCGCAGGGTGCGTTGTCTGCGGGCCTCGGCGTGCCGCATCACAAACTCGACGAGACCGTCTACAACCTGCTGGTCCCACCGCACGCCTCCATCGAGGATGTGCTGATGCGTACGCGCGTCGAGAACCTCGACCTCTTGCCGTCGAACATTGATCTGTCTGCCGCCGAGATTCAACTCGTCAGCGAGGTCGGACGCGAACAGGCACTCGGTAGGGCGTTGCACCCTGTCCTCGACCGCTACGATGTCGTGCTGATCGACTGCCAGCCGTCGCTCGGGTTGCTCACCGTCAACGCCCTTGCCTGCGCCGACACCGTGATCATCCCGATGGAGTGCGAATACTTCAGTCTGCGCGGTCTGGCGCTGCTCACCGACACGATCGAGAAGGTGCGCGACCGACTCAACTTCCGTCTCACCCTCGGTGGCATCCTCGTCACGATGTTCGACGCCAGAACCCTGCACTCCCGTGAGGTGATGGCGCGCGTCGTCGAGGTCTTCGGCGACGCCGTGTACGACACCGTCATTGCGCGTACCGTGCGCTTCCCGGAAACCAGCGTCGCAGGTGAACCGATCACGTCGTGGGCGCCGAAGTCCGCGGGCGCCAAGGCGTATCGCGCGTTGGCTCGCGAGGTCATCGCGCGCAACGTCAAGCAGGCATGACCGAGACCGGCACCGCTGAGGCCGACGTCGAGGCTCCAGAGGTAGGAACCCCGGAGGCGGGCACCACGGAGGCGGGGGCGACGGAGGCAGAGGAGCAGGGCTTTCGGGTCAAGCTCGCCAACTTCGAGGGTCCGTTCGATCTGCTGCTGAACCTGATCAGCCAGCACCGTCTCGACGTCACAGAGGTCGCGCTGCATGCGGTGACCGACGAGTTCATCGCGTACACGCGAGAGATGGGTTCCGAGCTCGGGCTCGAGCAGACCACCGAATTCCTGGTCATCGCGGCAACCCTGCTCGATCTCAAGGCGGCAAGGTTGTTGCCGACCGGAGAGGTCGACGACCCGGAGGATCTCGCGCTGCTCGAAGCGCGTGACCTGCTCTTCGCGCGACTCCTGCAATACCGCGCGTACAAGCAGGTGGCCGCACTCTTCGGCGAACTCGAAGCCGCGGCGCTGCAGCGGTATCCGCGCGCGGTGTCGTTGGAGCAGCAGTTCACCGACCTGCTGCCCGAGGTGACACTCGGCGTCGACGCGAACGGGTTCGCCGAGGTCGCCGTCGCAGCGTTGACCCCGCGACCTATCCCGACGGTCGGTCTCGATCACCTTCATGACATGCACAAGGTGTCGGTGCCCGGGCAGGCTCGACGCATGGCCGCGCTGCTGGCTGCCAAGCCCGGCGAGTGGCTGACCTTCCGCGCGCTCGTTGCCGACTGTGAGAACGGACTCGAGGTTGTCGGCAGCTTCCTCGGACTGCTCGAACTCTTCCGTGAGCGTGCGGTCACCTTCGAGCAGCCGGAGGCACTCGAAGAACTCCAGGTGTCGTGGACAGGCGAGCGCGACCGCGACGAACTACGCATGGAGAAAGCAGAGGACTACGAATGACCCACATCGACGAGAATTCAGGCGGCCCCGACGCCGACTCGTCCGAGAGCGTTGCGCCCGAGCAGACGACGCTCGACGTCGGCGACGTGGTCGTCGACGAGGCAGACTCCGAACCAGTTCTCGACGACGCGCGTCTGCGTGCGGCGCTCGAAGCTGTGCTGCTCGTCGTCGACACCCCGGTGACCGCCGACGAACTCGCCTCGGCGGTCGGCGACAACCGCGCACGCGTGCACACGACACTCACCCAGATGGCGGCTTACCTGACCGAAGCGCGCAGTGGCATCGACCTCCGGTTCGCCGGTGATGGTTGGCGGTTCTACACGCGAGCGGAGTACGCGCCGTACGTCGAGCGTCTCCTCCTCGACGGGGCGCGCTCGAAACTGACCCGAGCCGCCTTGGAGACGCTCGCCGTCATCGCGTATCGACAGCCCGTGAGCAGGGCGCGAGTCAGCGCGATCCGAGGCGTGAACGTCGACGGCGTCGTCCGCACACTCGTCGCCCGCGGACTCATCAACGAGGTCGGGTCCGACACCGCGTCGGGCGCTACGACCTACGGGACAACCGAGTTGTTCCTCGAGCGTCTCGGGCTCGCGTCGCTGAGTGAACTACCCGATCTGGCGCCGCTGCTGCCCGACGTCGACCTCATCGACGACCTCGACGAAGAGCTCCTGTCCGACCCGCGATTCGCCAAACTGAGTGGTGGGCGTTCAGACTCAAAGGGAGACGACACACCCGACACCTCGTCGGGAACCACAATCGACGACCAGGAATGACATATGGCATCCGCTAGCCGTGACGGCACACCGGGCGACCGCAGGAAGAACAATGCGGGTCGCACCAACCGAAAGAACAGCTCCAATGACAACCCCCGCGGGCAGCGCTCCGCAGGTGGGGCAGCCGGGCGCGGCGCGTCGGGCAAGTCCGCGAGCGGTCGCAGCATCCCCGCGGGCGGTAAGGGGCATGGGTATAAGGGCCAGCAGCCCAGCACAAAGAAGAGGCATCGCAAAGGCCGTTCGACGCCCGACGTCGAGGCGGGGCGTATCAGGCTGAACAACGCGCGACCAGCCCGTCACCAGGGCGGCTCCGACGAGAGTGGCCACGCAACCTATGTCGACGACGGCGTACGACTCCAGAAGGTCCTTGCACAGGCAGGCGTCGCGTCGCGTCGTGGCGCTGAGGAGATGATCGCCGCCGGCCGCGTCGAAGTCGACGGCGAGGTCGTGACCGAACAGGGGCTGCGCATCGACCCCGACACCGCGGTCATTCGCGTCGACGGTGCCCGCGTCATCATCGACGAGACCAAGCAGTACCTCGCGCTGAACAAGCCCAAGGGCTGGCAGTCGACGATGGCCGACGACCAGGGACGCCCGTGCGTCGGCGACATCGTGGCCGAACGCGTCATGGCGGGTCAGCGCCTCTTCCACGTCGGCCGACTCGACGCCGACACCGAGGGTTTGTTGCTGCTGACCAACGACGGCGAGCTCGCCCATCGGCTGATGCACCCGTCCTACGAGGTCCCCAAGACCTACCTCGCGACGGTCAAGGGCGAGGTTCCTCGTGGACTCTCCCGCGCGCTGCGCGACGGCGTCGAACTCGACGACGGCCCGGTGTCCGTCGACGGATTCACCGTGATGGACGTCAACGAAGGACAGTCGCTGGTGCGAATCACTCTGCACGAGGGCCGAAATCGGATCGTGCGTCGACTCATGGAATCCGTCGGGTTCCCGGTGACCTCGTTGGTGCGCACCCACATCGGCAACGTGGCACTCGGCGAGCAGCGTCCCGGAACCCTGCGAGTACTCGGTCGCGACGAGGTCGGTGCGCTGTACAAGGCGGTGGGGATGTGAGCGAGTCCGTCACGTCCTCGCGTGTGATCGCGATCGACGGACCCGCGGGGACCGGAAAGTCCACTGTCTCAAAGCTTCTCGCGCAGCGGGTCGGTGCGCACTACCTCGACACCGGGGCCATGTACCGTGCCGCGACGCTCGCTGTGCAGCGGGCAGGCGTCTCGCCTGATGCTCCCGACTCGATCGCCGCGGTCGTCGACGACGCGCGGATCGAACTGCGTGCAGACGGATCGGGTGGATCCCGGGTGTTCCTCGACGGTGACGATGTGTCGGCGCCGATTCGCACCGACGAGGTGACCAACGCGGTCTCCGCGGTTTCTGCCGTGCCAGCCGTTCGGTCGAAGATGGTTGCGCTGCAACGGATTCACGCCGTCGACGATTTCGTCGTCGTCGAGGGCCGAGACATCGGGACCGTCGTCTTTCCCGACGCGCAGGTCAAGATCTATCTCACCGCGACGCCCGAAGCGCGAGCACTACGACGACATCGGCAGAACCTTTCCGCCGGTCGTGACAGCGATTTCGAGCAGGTTCTCGAGAGTGTGAACCGCCGTGATCATCTCGACTCGACGCGCACCGTATCGCCACTGCGACCCGCAGACGACGCGGTCATCGTCGACACCAGCGACCTGTCGCTCGAGCAGGTTCTCGACGAACTCGCCGGACTGGTCCAGACACGAACCGGAGGTGCCGTGTGACCGAGCACGATGACTTCATCACTACCGACGTAACCGCCCAACCAGGCGACGGTATCTGGTCGGACGAAACCGATTGGGAACTCAGCGAATTCGACCTCGGGGAGGAAGGTGGCGAACCCGAGCGCCTCCCCGTCGTGGCGATCGTCGGCCGTCCCAACGTGGGCAAGTCGACGTTGGTCAACCGCATCCTCGGCCGCCGTGAGGCCGTCGTCGAAGACATTCCCGGCGTGACCCGCGACCGTGTGTCGTATTCGGCGTCGTGGTCGGGACACCGATTCACCGTCGTCGATACCGGCGGATGGGAACCCGACGCCAAGGGCCTGCAACAGGCCGTCGCGAAACAGGCCGAATCGGCGATGGAAACCGCAGACGTCATCGTGGTCGTCGTCGACGCCACGGTCGGCGCCACCGCGACAGACGAGGCCGTTGCGCGCGTGCTTCGACGGTCCAAGACGCCGGTCATTCTCGTCGCCAACAAGGTCGACAGCGAGAAGCTCGAGGCCGAGGCTGCGTCGCTCTGGTCGCTGGGACTCGGTGAACCGCATACGGTTTCCGCTGCGCACGGCAGGGGAGCGGGTGACCTTCTCGACGTGATCCTGGAGAAGATGCCCGAGACCCCGCGGGATGCGGCGCCTGCATACGGCGGTCCCCGTCGCGTGGCGCTCGTCGGTAAGCCCAACGTCGGGAAGAGCTCGCTGCTCAACAAGCTCGCGGGTTCCGATCGCTCGGTCGTCGACAATGTGGCTGGCACCACCGTCGACCCCGTCGACGAGCTCGTCGAACTCGACGGACGGCCGTGGCTGTTCGTCGACACCGCGGGCTTGCGCCGCAAGGTGCACACCGCCAGCGGGCATGAGTATTACGCGTCGCTGCGCACGAGGTCGGCGCTCGAGGCCGCCGAGGTCGCGATCCTGCTGATCGACGCGTCGGAGCCGATCACCGAGCAGGACCTACGCGTGCTGTCGCTGATCATCGAGACCGGACGTGCCTTGGTGATCGCGTTCAACAAGTGGGATCTGGTCGACGAGGATCGTCGCTACCAGCTCGACAAGGAGATCGACCGCGAGCTCGCTCGCGTGCCGTGGGCACGGCGTGTGAACATCTCGGCGATGACCGGACGCGCGGTCCAAAAGCTGGTGCCTGCCCTCGAAGGTGCGCTGGAGTCGTGGGACAAGCGCATCTCCACCGGCCAGCTCAACAACTGGCTCAAAGACGTCATCGCGTCGAATCCGCCTCCTCTGCGCGGAGGGCGGCAGCCGCGCGTGATGTTCGCGACCCAGGCATCGGTGCGGCCACCGACGTTCGTGCTGTTCACGACCGGGTTCCTGGAGGCGGGCTACCGCCGGTTCCTGGAGCGCCGACTCCGCGAGGAATTCAACTTCGACGGCTCGCCGGTCCGGATCAACGTGCGCGTGCGCGACAAGCGAGACCGCCGGAAGCGTTGACCGCCCCAGACAGCGAGTCTCGCCCGAAGTCGTGACATACTCCCATGCGTGCTTATCTTGGCGATCATCGTATTCGGAATGGTTATCGGCGCCCTCGCGCAGCTGATCATCGGTGGCAAGAACATGTGGAACATCGACTGGACCTTGGCCATCGTCGCGGGCCTCGTCGGCTCGTTCGTCGGCGGACTGTTGATCAGTCTGCTCTCGGGTGACGGACTGTCGTTGCGTCCGAGCGGGATCATCGGATCGTTGGTCGGCGCGCTCATCGTGACCGGCGGCTGGATCTGGTACCGGAAGCGCTCCACGGTCTCCTAGCAGAACCGTCGGCGCGGCCGTGACCAGGCGATTAGCCTCGAACGGCCGCCGTCGGCTAATGTTGTCGAGGCCCTCGCGAGAGGGCAACGGGCTGTGGCGCAGTTTGGTAGCGCACTTGACTGGGGGTCAAGTGGTCGCAGGTTCAAATCCTGTCAGCCCGACCGCAGGTCAGAGGCCCTTTCCGGGATACCGGGGAGGGCCTCTTTCGTGTCTCTACCCCCGAATCTACCCCCAAACCGCGACCGGGGGAGCGCTGCCGACAACCTTCGGGGGAATGACCCGCCGAAGCGATCGTCAGCGGTGCCTCACTGAATCCTCTACTGCGGCGAACCACAAGCAGTACCTCCGGCCGCTCCGGGGCCTGACGGCCCCTGCGGGCCTCCGATACTGCAGTTACCCGCAGTGTCGGGGCATAGAAATTGACAGGGAATCGTGACCCGCGTCACTGCAAAGGCCCTATTGGCAGCAAACAGCTGCATAGCGCCCCAAAAACATGCTGTGACCTGAATGTTTCGGGCTGCTTCGAAAGGTTGTTCTATATGGGTTGTGCCACACCTTCTTTGAAACCACATAACGAATCTACAACGAAGGGTGTCTGACCTGGCCAAACGACGCCCCCGAGGGGGTAGCGCAGGTAACGCGGGGGGCTAGTACGAAGTACGCCCCCTTACCGGAGCTACCCATACCGAGGGGGGCGTGGCTCGAACCGCAACAGGGCCGTGGCAACTATCCGTCGCACAGTCGTGTTGGTCACGACGTGTTGGGAGTGGGGGTGCTCAGCAGGGTGCTCAGAAGCCCGGTCACTGCGGCGGCACCCCCACAAGGCATGCCCACCATCTTCACGTCGTAACCCACCGCGCTGCGCCACAGCAGGGGTCACTGTCCGTGGCCACAGTCTGTAGGTCACGACGTCTGGGAAGTGGCCATACCTACAGTGACAGGCCACTACGCACCTCACAGCACGGCGGTAGTGCCGGAGGGCGGCGGGCCGCCAGGCCCGGAGCCCCGGAGGCACGCCCGCCATGCCACCGCAGCCCCGTCGGCGCGGCCGACAGCGGACGTCCCCACGGAACACCCACCGAGGAGGCACATGTCCATCACTGCTGACCCTGAAACGCAGACGCGCGTCCGCGAGGCCCTGCTGTCCCTGGGGCTCGCCGTACCCTGCGGCGCCGAGATCGCGCTCACCGACACCGGGGCGGCCGGCCTCGTCGGCCATCGCTACCTCGTCTCGCCGTCGCAGCTCGCAGCAGCGGTCGACCAGCACCAACTGGTGACCGGAGAGCTGCTCGACCTCGAAAGCGCCCTGCCGTGGCACGACTGACGCCCGACGGCCCTGTGGCCGCGATCCAGGCCCACGAGCTGTACTGCGGCGCAACCATCGTCGGACGAGACGGCCTGCTCGGTCGTGTGATCGAGATCCGCGACGGCCCGAACGGCAGCTTGCTCGTCGGCGTCGTGCTGCGGCGCGGTCGCGAACGCCTGGGCACCTACGAGGTGCACGCCCACCCTGACGAGATCCTGTTCATCCGCCCCAGCCCGAGGCCGTGGGGGTGACCTGCGCCAGCCCCGCACCAGAGATGGTGCGGGGCTGTGCTTTTCATCCTGCTCTGCCGAGGGCGGCCACGACGGGCGCCGGCCTCGTCCCTCGGCAGGCCCCGCCGTGGTTGGAGATCTCGTGGTCACCTTCGTAGCCACCGCAGCCGCCGCGGCGCGGTGGCGGGGGCAGTGCTGGTCCACCGAACGGACGACTTCCGACACCCCAGGTCTTGCGCTTTGTCGGATGATCCGTAATCTGATGGCGGTTGCACTAGTGCAACAAGAATGAGAAATGAATAGTGCGGGGGGATATTCATGCAGGTCTACGTGACAAAATCGCTGGGTGCCGAAACCCAAGCCCGATTCTCTGACGCCTCATCAGCTCTGGGAGCGTGACGTGCGTCGGCAGGCGCTCGCGGGGGCGCTCATCGCTGCTCGTGAGCGAGCGGGCCTCACCCGGGCGGAACTGGCGGAACGGGCCCGCATCGACCGGACGATGCTCTATCGCGTCGAGACGGGCAGAACGTCGCTCAGCGTCGATCTCCTCTGGGATGTCTGCCGGGCACTCCACCTGGCTCCGAGCGAGCTGCTGGCAGCCGCCGAGGCCGACGACGCTGCAGCCCAGACGCTCAGCGACGACTGACCGTCACCACCTGCATCTTCTTCCCCCGCATCCTCGAAGGGATGCACATGACACACCACCGCCGACGGCCCGCAGCCGTCGCCATCTTCCTGCTCCTGGCCCTGGTCGCCACGCTCACCGCCTGCAGTGATGACAAGGGCACCGGGGTACCGACCGGTCCCGGCACCGAGGGCGCCTGGACCGAGAAGGACTCGGCGACCACCGTCGACTCCGAGGCCCACGACTCGGCCAAGATCAGCTACACGGCGTGGAAGAAGAACCGGGACAAGCCCAGCTACGCCATCGTCTTGACCAGCGAAATTCGGCTCCCGACCGATTTTGACATCGTGAAGAGCCAGCCCGAGCTGCTCGACGGCACTATCACCGGCTACAGCGGTGTCCACCGCGGTCTGTCGCAGCTCCAGGATCGGTCGGTCACGGTCACGGTGCCCGAGTTCGGCGAGTCCTCCTCCTACTCCGGCACCGACCTGCTCATCGCCGTGATCGACCAGGGCGGCACCGTGACCTCGGCCACCCGGTACCCGTACCCGGCCGCCAATCGTCCCGAGTCGTTCGACCTGGCGAATGAGCCGACGGCCGGCTACGCCCGCGTCGCCGCGGCGTCCGGCTCTGGCATCGTCATCCCGGCCGAGGCCGCAGGTGACAAGCCGGAGAAGGCGTACGTCTCCTCGGTCCTGCGAGATGCATTTGACGACACCGTCGTCTGGGCGATGGTCCGTGGCAGCTCGTCGGTCTACCGCGCCGAGATCAAGAAGCTGGGGGAGTGACTATGAACGCTCGCACCACTCTCGCGGCCCTGGTCATCACGCTGATGGCAGCCCTCGGTCACGGCACCGCCGCCCCGGCTGCTCAGGCAGCCCCCGGCGGCATCGCGCCCGGCACCTACTGGTTCCACAGCCCCGGCTACTTCGGTGCGGTCAACCGTGATCCGGCGACCGTCCGCGGCGGTGTCCTCAGCGTCCGCTACGGGCCCATCGTCAACCACTACCGGTTGATTCCTACGGCCCGGGGTGCCTACCACGACAACGGCGTCGGTTTCCGCATGGCGCTGGTCAAGCGCGCTCCCGGCCGGTACGGCGGCGACCTCTGCTACTACGGCATTCCTGGAGGCAAGATCTCGCTGACCAAGCGCTGACCCACGTGAAACCCCCGGAGCGGCACCCCGCTCCGGGGGTTTCGTCTCTGTATCAAGGCACGGAGCCAGTTGTTAGCAACGCAAAACAAAGTGCGGCTTATATATAGACGCGACTTGCTGGTTGTTGTGTCAGTGCTCACCGGCATGATTGGTGCATGCCGCGAAACTCGAAATCCCGCAAGGGTATAACGAAGCCCGCCGCCGAGGCGGACAAGCCTTTACCCCTGGCTACAGAACTGTTCCCGGAACTGAATGGGACCTTCTACACCGGCGATCCCGCCGAGTTCTTGAGGCTGCGAATCGAGGCCCTCTCGCTGATGAGCCTGCCTACTGAGCAGATCGCGCCGCTGCTGGCCACGCCCCGCAGGGTTGGCTCGCTGGAGATGACCCCCACCGGCCCGCCGTCCGACGAAGTGCGCGAGCGCTACATCGTCACTGAGTCGGTGATGCTCTTCCACCACGCCGCCGAGATGATCCTGCGCCTCTTCTACGCACACGTCGAGAAGCCAGATTGCCCCTGGCTCGGTATGTCAGCCTCGACCAACTTCGTCGCGTTCAAGGAAAAGGTCGCCAAGAGCCGGGAGAGCGGATTCAGCGAGTCCGACATTGCCATGGTGTTCCTCGGCGGTACAGACCCTCGTGATGCCGCAATCGCGGCCTCCGACGAGGAGTTCGCCGCGACCGTCGACGCCATCAAACTTCTTCTGGGCTACAGCGCCGCACGACTCCTGGACGAATCGTTCCTCTACAACGCGGCCAAGCACGGTCTGACGACAGTGCGTGTCGATACCAGCAAGATGTCGATCAAGACCGACGACGATGAGGTCCCTCTTCATAATGGCGGACTACTCGTCTACCTACACGGGCCGGCTGGCCCGCGGGCACCAAAGGACGGCCCGAAGCATCACATCAGCATGATGGCCTCGTTGCCGGACCAGGATCTGGCTACCGCGACAGTGATCTACCACGCGATCTCTGACCTGTGGCAAGTAGCGCGTCGCCGCTACACCTGCCAGTCAGGAAAAGTCATGCTCTTCACCCGAGATGATGTGCGGCAGTGCATCTCCGGGCCCGTACGTGCCTCAGGCAGCATCATGCGGACAACGGTCATGGAACTGGCCAAGAAGCGCCCCGACGGCTCCCTGACCGACATCGGCATCACCGTAGAGGCAAACGCCGTGCCCAACGCCGATAACGACGCGGACGAAAGGCCCCCGATACGCACTGTGGCACTTCCCGTTCGACAGCGCGATAGACAGGTGATCAACCCGTCGCGTCGGTGGCTCTTGCCGTTCTCGCCCAAGGGATCGTCGCGGGTGTGATCAGCTCGAGTGCCGGTGCCAGCCATCCTGGTGCTCCCTGGTGTGATTGGCGGGGCCAATTGCTGATCGCGTCACAACAGGGCCGGTCGGCGTGTCAGTTGGGCCCCCGCCTACTCCGCTGTACTGGTTAACACCTTCGTGGAGGATGAACAGTCTGGTGGTCCTGCACTGCCACAACAGAAATCGAAGACGTAGGTCCGGATTTCCTGTACCGGTGACCGCCACCGATCAACCGACTGATCCACCCCAGACTCAGGGACACCGATGGCCGTATCCACACGTACCTCGAGCAACTTCACCCCTGTAAATCCACCGGCGTAGCCGCTGGCGGGAGGCTCCTCGGCACGCAACTCGAACCGAGGAGGTTTCCAATGTCCACCGATTCCTGGATTGACCAACAGATCGCGGAAGGGGTTCTGAGCCCCGGCGCCCGGGGTATGACGCCGCAGGCCGCAGCTGACCAGTACAACGCAGCGAATGTGCTCGTTCCCACCGATCCTGGCTATCTCGTCCCGTCGGCCGATGGGCAGGCAGAGGAGCACCACCGCAGCACCGACCAACTCCGAGCAGAATGCGTTGGCATCGATGAGATCCCGGGCGACGTCGAACTCGATCCGCAAGCCGTGGCCAGATGGAGGGATCTGTACGAGCAGGTCGGTGCCGAGCACTGGCCGGTCTTCTGTGCCTGGGTCCGCTCCGGCGCGTGCGTCGAAGATAGCGACGGAATGCCGTCCGCTAGCGAATTCCATATGAGCTACCACGGTACGTGGCCTCGCTTTCGCAACTACGCAGACGCCCTGTTCGAAGTGATTGGGCTGCTCGACCCCGTCCCCAAGGGGCTCCGCCCGTACGTCGACATCGACCGCGTCACGGGCGATCTGGAGCGCAACTACGTGGTCGTACCTGCACCCAACGGCGGCGTTTACGTGTTCAACCGGGTTCGGCTTATCTAATCGGCTGGCGATGAGTCATCGCGGCATCGGGGTCGGGCGTATTGGGCCCATCCAGTGGGCCGCCAGTCTCGATGATTCGCCGGCAGATTGGACAGTCGGGGTCGTAAGGCGGGATGTAGATCCGGACGCGTTTGGTGGTCATGGGACTTGGACGCAGCCGCGTCCCCTCCGGTTCCACAGCTCGGAACGCATCGCGCGATGGACGGCGAGCCCATGAGCCAGACGACAAACACACAGCGCCCCGGACCTCGGATAGGAGGCTCGGGGCGCTGTCTATGCCGAGTTTTCCGCGCGAGAAGTCGGCGGCGCTGTCGGCATGCGGGACAACGGACACTATGGGCGTAAACCAGGTGTCGCTATTGCGGCTCACTAGGTGAGCCCGCGGCGCTCAATCGAGCCTCAGGCGATTGCCCATCTATCAGAGCAGGTCGGTGAATGCGTCGCGGACCGGGAAGACCTCGTTAGAGGTCTCGCGCAAGTCGTCGATGGGTGACCCACCTCGGGCGTCTGGCTTATGTACGTCGGCACCGGCGCGGCGCAAGACGGTAGCCGTCGCGGCGGAACGGTCATAGCCTCCTCTGCCGATCGTGAGGTGGAGTGGTGTCTCGCCGCGATCGTTCTGCGCGTCCACCTCGGCACCGGCTGCGATGAGTGCTTCTACCACTTCTGGGTGCAGGCTCTCCGCTGCGAAGTGTAAGGGCGTCCAGTCACGGGCTTCACGGGCATTCACGTCCGCGCCGGCCGCGATGAGTTTCTTGAGCTCTTTCAGGTCGCCGTCGACCGCCGCGTAGTGCAGCGGGGTGCGGTCGAGGCGGTCCCTCGTATCTATCTCAGACATGTGTCAACCTAACGGGGTTTCTCGTAGTAATGGGATGAGTTGCCGTAGGCATCCTCGAGCCGGTAAAGGTTGGGATTATTCATCAGTTCGTTGAACTCCCACTGGTTCATCTTCCCCGTCTTGTCGGCGAGTTGCCGCCAGTTCTCCTCGCCGTACCTGTGTCCGATGTGGATCGTGGTGTCCTTCGGATAGTAGTGGCCGTCGTGAAAGTAGTAGTTGGGCTTGCCCCCTGGCCAGGCGGGTACGAGCGGTCCGGATGTGATCGCCGGGTCGTTGTACTTGCCCGATACCGGAATCAGAATCGACTTGTCGGCCCCGTTGACGTAGAACTCCTGGCCGTTGATGGTCTTTGTCTTTGCAGCGGCTATGACCGCGGCCTCGACGGCCGGGTCCAACTTCGGCCGGCGTAGCTTGCCGAACACTTGCCACATGCGTGAGTCTCCGCGACCGACCGAGATGGACGCGATGATTGGTCCGGCGCCCTTCCATGTGTCGAGGGCAGCGTTGGTGCCGGCGAACGCCCCCGCGTAGCGTGGGCCGAACATCGACAAGCCTTCAACGAGGCGCAGGAAGTCACGAATGATGGCGGCCACTCGTGCACCAGTAAGGGTCGTCCGCGCCACGACCGCTGCCTGCACCGCGACAGCGCCAACGCCGGAGATCACAGCGGCGGCTTCGATCGCGACCGTCTCGGCCAGGAGCTTCACAACCTCGGCGTAGACCTTGCTGTGCGTATCCTCGATCTGCTGGGCATACCGGTCGCATTCGGCGCCGAGCTCGATGAAGACATCGCCGACCGTTTTCGTCTGCTGGCTCAGATCAGCGATCGCGGCGAGCATGTGCGGCAGCTCCGGCGCCTTCTGCGCGGTGAGCTTGCTGTCGGCGGCGTTGAGGTACTGGATCGAGGCGATCACGTTCTGGCCGGCGGTGCGCCAGGCGGCACCGGCGGCGCGTAGCCGGCCGGGATCACCGTTGGGCCACACAACCCCTTGGACATATCCGGCGATCAGTCCCCACCAGCTGGGCGGGCCCGATCCACCGCCAAAGGCGCTCGGCGGTGACGGTGGTTGGTAGCCAACGGGTTTCATTCCCGGGCTCGAGGACCTAGGTGCGACGGGTATGGCGGTTCCTGCGGAGTCGGCGGCCGAGTAATTCAGCCCCGAGGTGAGCATCATGTTGTGGAATACGGCTGCGACGTTGACGATGCCTCCGGCCGCTTCCATTCCGCCGCCAGCGACGGCGTCGTCATACGCGGAGGCCCAGGTCTGACCGGCGTGGTCGGTCCCAGCCATACCTCCCAGGCCGCTCAGCACGCCGGTTAGCTCGGTTATGTCCTCCTGGAGGCGCATCTGCATGGTGCCGACGGTCTTCGTCGCCGTCCAGGTGTAGCTGCCCGGTTCGTTGTCGATCTCGCCTGTGGGTGCGGACCCATCCAGAGGCCCAAGCAACGGCCCCGCCAGACCCGGGCTCGTGCGCGAGGGTGGCGGGCTCATCGGCGCCACATCCGCACATTGGCGTCGACCGCTGAGTCATAGTTCGACTTCGCCGTGCTGCCCAGTTTCTCCAGGTCGCTGAGAGCGTCCCGCATGTCCTCCGCGCCGGCAGCCCACTCGGCGTGTGCTTCTGCCTGCGCTGCAGCGGCCTCGCCGCTCCAGGTGACGTGAAGCTGCTGGATGATCTTGTCGATGTCGGCCAGCGACTCCTCGGTCTTCGTGGTCAGCGCGGCCATCTGCTTCATGACGTCGGCGAGCTCGGCGCGGTCCACGCGCAGCCGGGTCACGAGCGATTCCCGAGGTTGAGTGGGACGTAGGTGTCGCCCAGCAGCGATGCGCCTGCGGCGTCCGCTTCGGACAAGGCTGCTCTGGCCATGCCGAGTGCCTCGATCGACTGGCGCAGCGCTGCGATCACCTCGGTCGCACCCTCGTGCCAGTCGTCCCACTCGGTGCGATAAGCCTTGGAAGTCAGCCCATCCCAGTTGTCGAGTAAGGTCGTCATTCGCTTCGCCAGGGCCTTGACCTCGCCTTCGAGCGAATCGGCTACGCCGCCAATGAATTTCTGCGCGTAGTCGAGCTCGGCGAAGTCGGCCCGGATCGTTCTACCCTCGTTCACTCGGTCCCCCCGTCACTCCCCGTTATCGCCACGTGTTCCGAAGCGGGTCGAATCGGTGCGGTTCTTCTTCCCACCTGTCGGATTCGGTCTGCCAAGGCGCGCTGGGTGGCTCTTGGTCGTGTTGTGGCTGTCCGATACGACTCAACTCGGCCTGTAGTTCGGCGAGCAGAGGCGCCGCGGCTGCTGCGGCGTGCTCACACGCCTCGGCGTAAGCGGTGAGCACCTGCCTGGACAGCTCACGTGGGTTCAGCCTGGACACCGATTGGTCGAACGCGATGTCGAGCAGCTTGCCGTTGACGTCGACAGCAACCGCTACACGGTCGCCACTACTGGTACCGCGCACTGCCTGGATCTGCGGCATCACCCGTCTGCCGATCTCGTCGATAGCGCTCAGTTCGCGCCCAACCTCGCTGCCATCCATATGTGGGCCCCCTCCCGATCTGATCCGATCCTAGGGTTTAGACGCACGCGATGCGGTTCCGGTTCCACCGTGGCCGAGTTGTTCGATAGTGGCGGTCCTCCGGCGCAGTTGCCATGTTGTGGTTGGGCGAGCGCCGAGCCAGCTGCCTTGACTGGCGATCGATACCAGCAGTCAGTCGGAGTATTGCTACCCCGCGCCGAACGAGCGACTCGCTGATTCGTCCCTGGTCCGGAGGCCGGGCGGCACCGCCGCCCGCGGGTGACTCCTCGAACCCACGAGGAGGTCACATGTCCACTCCCATTACCGTCGCGCCCCGGGTCTGGTTAGGCTGCCTGGCCTGCTACAACGACGGTCGCCTAGTCGGGGCCTGGTACCCCGCCTCCGAGGCCGGCGACGTCACCCCGTCGCAGCTGCACGCTCGCCCGATCCGCCCCGAGACGCACGAAGAGCTCTGGTGCTTCGACCACGAGCATCTACCCACCGACGGCGAGCTCGATCCCATGACGGCAGCCCGCTGGGGTCAGCTCTACGACGAGCTGGACGACCCCTCGCAGTGGCCCGCTGTCTGCGCCTGGGTGCGCAGCGACGATCACGTCGAGGACGGCGACGGCCTGCCCTCGCTCTCGGATTTCACCGAGCGCTACGCGGGCACGTGGGACAGCTTCCTCGCCTACGCGATCGACCTGGCCGAGGAGACCGGCGCTTTCTGCTCGGTCCCCGAGGACCTGCGCCGATTCATCGACATGGCTGCCTGGGCGGCCGAGATCGAGGCCGACTACACCGTCGAGTCCGCGCCCAATCACCAGGTCTTCATCTTCCACAGCTTCTGACCGAGGAGGTCCCATGTCCACCATCACCGACCCGCAGACCACAGTCCGCGAGGTCCTGGCCACCATCGGCATCGACATCCCCGACCATCTCGACGTCGTACTCACCGACGTCCGCACCGGGCCCCGCATCGCGACGTACCGCGTCTCGCCGTCGCAGGTCGAGGCCGGATGCGAGCAGCACTGGCTGGTGACCGGCGAGACCGTCAACGCCGCTGCGCTCGTCGAGGCCTTGCCGTGGCACGACTGACGCCCGACGGCCCCGTCGCCGCCGTGAGCGCCCACGAATAGTTCTGCGGGGCAGTCCTTGTCGGATCATCCGGCATCCTCGGCAGGGTCATTGAGATCCGCGACGGCGACGACGGATCGCTCCTCGTCGGCATCGTGCTGCGGCGTGGTCGCGAGCGCCTGGGTACCTACGAGGCCGTCGTTCGCCCCAGCCCGAGGCCATGGGGATGAAAGATGCAAACCCCTGCACCGAGATTTGGTGCAGGGGTTTGCTTTTCACTCCATTCTGCTGAGAGCAGCCACAGCGCTAGGTGTAACTCTTGGGGAGGTTGTGAACGGCGTGGTGCCGGTCAACAGGTGAGGGCCTCCGGTATCGATGTGGTTACCACACACACGCCGATCACCAAGAGGCCCTCATGACCCACCGTAATGCCTTCCTCACCGAACGTGGCCGTCTGGCCCTGGCTCAGTGCGTCGTCGATAAGAACTGGCCTCTACGACGGGCCGCCGAACGGTTCAACTGCTCACCGGCCACGGCCAAGAAGTGGGCCGACCGCTACCGGCAGACCGGTGAGGCCGGCATGGCAGATCGGTCCAGCCGCCCCTACCGGTCACCCCATCAGCTCCCTGTGCGCCGGGAACGTCGAATCATCAAGTTGCGGTTCCTGCGTCGCTGGGGCGCTGCACGAATCGCTGCGCACCTGCGGCTAGCAAAATCGACCGTCGAGGCGGTGTTGCGCCGGTATCGGATGCCGCTGTTGCGTCACCTCGATCAGGCCACCGGTCTTCCGGTACGCCGGACACCGCCACGACGCTACGAACACGACGCTCCCGGCGACCTGATCCACATCGACATCAAGAAACTCGGCCGCATCCCCGAAGGCGGCGGCCACCGCAAACTCGGGCGCACGGTCGGCAACCGGCACAACAAGAAACACCGCCCGGGGTACGCATATCTGCACCACGCCGTCGATGACCATTCCCGGCTGGCATACTCCGAGATCCTCACCGACGAACGCAAAGAGACCGCCGCGCAGTTCTGGGACCGCGCCAACGCCTTCTTCAGCCAACATGGGATCACTGTGAGACGAGTGATGACCGACAACGGCGCCTGTTACCGCTCAAAGGTTTTCGCAGAATCCCTCGGCGCCGAGATCAAGCACAAGAAGACCCGTCCCTACCGCCCGCAAACCAACGGCAAGGTCGAACGATTCAACCGCACCCTGGCCTCGGAATGGGCCTACGCCGAGTTCTACAGCTCAGAAACCGCCCGCGCAGCCACCTACGACGACTGGCTACACCACTACAATCACCACCGAGCCCACACCGGCATCGGCGGACTCACCCCGATCGAACGCCTACACGTTCACAACCTGCCCGGGTCTTACAGCTAGGTGCCGGGTTCGATCCCCTGGGATGATCCGGCAGGGCGACGAGACCAGCGACGCTCAGTGGGCTGCACCTACTTGGACGATCATCTCGAGTCGCCCGCCGAGGCACGTCATTCGTCGCGGCTTTCCCTTGTCGTCGCAGATCGAGTAATCAAGATTGCGGCAAGATGGGCGTCAGTACAGCGAGATGCCGCTATCTGCAAGCGCATTGAACGGCACATCGAATGGGGACGTGGACTCATCGTCCGCGACGAGAATGCGCCAGCCAGGTCCATTTCGGTCTTCACTGCCTGGCGGGCGTACTCCGATCTGCGAGTTGAAGATGATCGGCACCGTCGGGAACTCTGTAGCGAGCTCAATCATATGGTCGTCGTCCGAAAAGATGCTGTACCCAGTCACGAGGATGACTTCCCGAACTCGGCCACCGGGGATCGAGTAGAACGCGATCGTGATCTGGCCGTTCCGCCCGGTCTGCCTTCGCCACTTCGGAGCATGCGAGGTCAGGACATAGTGATCGGCCTCAGGTGTGGGGTCGTCTATTGCCATGCCTCGGCGTTACTCCTCTCCCGATGACGGATGCTGCCTTCCACGTGCCTCCGCGTGATCACGCAGTCGCCCGCCAATCCGCTTCGCCTGCTTCTGTGAGATGCCAGTGAAGTCGATCGACGTGTGCCCCTTTAGACACGGCTTCGGGGTCGACGGAGCGTTCTCGTCGTAGATGGAACGCAGTCCCTGCTCCTTCACCTCTCCGACCGATACCGCCCACACACCAACCGAATCTAACTCGAACTCCTCGGTGAACTCCTTGAAGTTCTCCTCCGCCGACACCTTCGACTCGCGTGCTGCCGATAGCTTCTGCTGATCCTTTGGCGTAGGCCGGAAAGCCTGTGAGGTCAGCTCGCCGTTCACGATCCATGTCGGATGAGTGTTGCGCCACAGTAGCTCTGTCTGGTCGCCGAGAAGCTCCTCGCTGTTGGCAAGCTGACTGTCGTCACTCACTGATCGCATCCTTCACGAAGTCGGCTACGCCGTCGGGATCGTCGTCGTGGAAGCTGCGGTCCTCGCCGTCTTCATCGCTCGAGCGCCCGTACCACGAGGCCTCGATCGGGCCGGAGTTGAGTATCTCCACCTCCACTGCACGCGAAGATGTGCGCCATTCGAGCTGAATACCGCCATCACCCGACGGGTAGATCGCCGGCGCCGGCACCTCGGCATCGAGCGTCGCGAGCAGAATTCGTTCGACCCTTTCGACCGTCTCGTTCGACGGCGGTTCAGATCCCGGGTGCAACCAGTTCTGCCCGAGACCAGCAAGCTCACGCAAACGCTCTGACCATGAGGATGGCAGTGCAGGTTCGACGTGCAGTACGTCCGTGATCTTCACGATGATGCCCTCGCGGTTCTGCACTGCGATCACGCTCAAGGCGACCGGTGGCGCGGCCTCGACGTAGCCGAGGTAGCTGTGCAGTGAATCGAACACCGAGGGATCGGAGAACGTCCCTGTGATCTTCCTCTGCAAGAGGTCTTCGGTGACAGCCACATCGACGTGTGGCGGAGTGGAGGACAGGCCGGTCACCTGTCCGACGACCACCGTCTCGATCTCCAGTTCATCCAGCTTGGCGATTCGCTGAATACGCCTGCGAGTGTCGACCGTGAGGACGGCACGCCTTGGGTCGTCAGCGCTGTCGGCCAGTTCAATCTGCTCGTCCGCACGCAAGCTGCGGCCGAACTGGGCTAGAGGTTTGATAGCTGCCTGCGGAAAAGACGCAGGAAGGCGGTCAGCCGTTCCGATGTCACCCAGCGCGCTGTTGATCAGGCGTCGCGCATCGTCGTGCCAGTCCGTGTTCTGGAAGAGTCCGCCGTCGTTGACCGTCGGCCGCACGAGAACAGGTATCTGACTGCCTCGACCGACTCGGGTCAGTCGTAGATCGAATGCCTGATCGAAGCCGCGCGGAACCCGTTGCCGCTTGGGGTGCGCGCGGAGGTAAAGCTCGCGAGCTACTGTGCTGACGAGCAGGGCATACCGTTCCAGCTCGGCGGCGGAGGTCACCGGCAGCCCCTCCGCCGCGTCGAATCGCCCGCCGGCAAGGCGCAAGTACCCAAAGGGCGACACGTCCTCGCTGGTCATGGGAGCAGTGTAGCCATCCCGCCGCCGGCCGTGTTGCGCGGTGGCTTGTCGGTGCACTGCCAGGGAGGGTGGTCGGAATCCGCGTCGTGCTGCGCCAGGGCGGCCAGCGCCCGGGCACCCACGAGGTCGCTGCCGATCCCAGCGACAGTATGTCCATCCGGCCCACGCCTCGACCCTGGGGATGACGCAAGGGAAGGCCCCGCACCGGAGTTCCAGTACGGGGCCTTCATCTTTCGCTACTGCCACCAAAAGTTGCAGCCTCACCAGGGAGGTAGCGAAGTGTTCGAAGGGCGACAGCGCTAGGGGATGGGCCTTTCGAAGTAGAGGTTCTCGCCGGGGGTATCCATCAGGTCTCCGCCGAATGCGCCGTTCAGAAAGTCGACGATGAACGCCGCGAGACCTCCGTCGTGGTAGAGCCACTCCGAGCTGAGATCGGTGTACAGCACGGGCCAGGAGTTCGGATCGTCGCCGGTCTGGTGCCAGTAGCCGAACGACCCGCTGGCGCCGCCACCCCACGGACTGAACTGCAGCGGTTGCGGTCCCAGGTTCACCGGCTCCGTCTCGCCACCGGGTTTGATCCACTCCCAGTCGTTGTCCTCGATCCACTCAACCGATCCGGCCAGCTCCTCGGAGGCCAGGCGTCCGTGCTCGAAGACGTCCCCGCCGGCATCGCTGGGGACCCAAACAGAGACCTCCGAGACGAACGCGCCTGGGCCGTAGGTCTGCACGATGCGCTTGTAGTCATCGGGAAGCCGAAACCCGAGTGCGCGTTCGGTCTGATCCCAGTCGACCGCAGGCCCGCCGTCGGGCGGGGGCGCGACGAGTCGCTCCAGGTCGTCGATCGGTGCCATCAGAGTCCTCTCATCGGTTGCTGATCGTGCGGTTCAGGTTGAGGCCGCACCCACGTGCGACCATGGTGATGGTGTCCGGGTAGGGCAGCGAGCCGAACGTCGAAACCGGACCCGGGCCGTAGTTTGGGATCACGTAGTAGTCGACTTTGCCAGCGCCGCAGCGCTTCACAGCCTCGTATACCTGCCGTTCAACCGTCCTCATCTTGCCATTGGCGGACACGGTCAGCGGAACGATGTTACGAGCGTCGCCTCCCTTGCCGCCGAGGATCTGGGCCAGCAGGTGTCCGCGCACTGTGCGGTTGCCGCCGAACCCGCGCGGCGTGACGTCATTGGGCTTCTTCGAGCGAGACCGGCTGCCCTGGTTCAGCATGCCCCGCGAGACCTTCGCCTGCACCTGCGAAGCTCGACGGGCGTTCAGGCCGCCGAACTCTGCTGTGCCACCGTCTTTGAAGACGACGCGTCGTCCGTTGGCGAGTGTTGTCTCGTCCTTCACGACGCCCTGTCCCGGTCGATACTTCTCGGGCATCGGGAATCCCGGCGTCGGGTTCTGCTGTCGCGGCGGCCGCGGGCCCGGTGCGGGCTGCTGCGGCTTCTTCGCGCCTGGGCCGACCGGTGGCGCGACGTTGGGCGCCTGACCCATCTGCTTGCAGCGCGACAGCTCGGCGTTGAGCGTCTGTCCACGAGAGACTAGGCGGCTTCGCCACGAGTTGTAGTAAGCGACCTCGGCCGGGGTTCCACCGCCGCGGGCGTTGCGCGCAGCGACCTGCGCGTTGTAGGTGCGCGCCTCGGAGTTGAAGCTCGCAATGCGCGACGGCAGGGTCGAACAGTTGGTCGCCGCGTCGGCTTTGGCCGAGAACACCGGCGCCGTCTGCATTCCTGCCACCAGAAATGCGCCGAGGAACAGGGCGAGCAAGAAGCTCCGTATTCGAATCACGATCCCCCCGATCTGACTGTGCGGCGACCCAGTGCCGCCACTAGTCTGTGATCCTGCGCGAGAACCCTGCGGACGCGAGGAACTCATCCACAGGCGCAATAATCGCAATCCACCGCGGGACTGCCCCGAGCTGTCGCTCTACCCAAACTGCCCTGCAGGGTCGCGGACGTGACGGCCCCTCCCTCGGCAGGACCTCTAGCAGGGTCGTGGATTCTGACGTAGGCGGAAAGAACAACTCCCACCCCGCGCCCCCGGCGCCGTTCGCCGAGGCCGATCTGTCTTTCAAGCCCCGCCCTGCGCTAGTCCCACTAGAGGTACAGCTTGCGTACGGTTAGCGCATGAAGATCGGCTACGCCCGCTGCTCTACCTACGGCCAGGACCTCACCGCCCAGATCGACGCGCTCACCGTACGCGTGGTCGAGGAAAACCAGATTCACACCGATCTCGGCTGCCCCAGCGACGAACTGGTCGTCACCAAGCTCGACCGGCTGGCGCGCAGCGTCTCCGACGCCCGCGACATCGTTGAAGGTCTCACCGACAAGGGCGTGAAACTGCGTATCGGCGGGAGCCTGCACGATCCCGACGACTCAACCGGACGTCTGCTGCTCAATGCTCGTGCCATGGTTGCCGAGTTCGAGGTGGACCTCGTTCGTGCCTGCACCCGCGAGGGCGTGGCCGTCGCCAACGCCAAGGGGCGACTCCGGGGCAAGAAGAAGTTGCCGACCAACCAGGAATGTCGTCTCGTCCAGTTCTTTCAGTCCGGCGAGCACACCGTCGGTGAACGCGCCGAGGACTTCGGCGTCAGTCGCGCTACTGACTACCGCGCTGATGATCGATCGGCCGGTATCTCGTGAGCAATCTTGAATCTCCCGGCCGGCGAACCGCGCAGGAAGACGAGGTCATGCCGTTGCCCCGACGCTCGCGGCGAAAAGGACTCGCCACTCTCGTCGCGGTGCTGGCGCTCGCAGCTACCCTGTACTCCCTTGCGTGGGGCGAACATAGAGCTCATACAGACGACTTCAGTAAAGCCAAATCGGACTGTCGCCTCTCCTCGATCAGATTTGTCGAAGAACTCGATACCGCTAGGGGGGTGGCGGCCAAACACAGCTTTGAGTCGCAAGCCGTCGTGCTGGAGGGCTACCAGGCTTCCATCAACATGGGGATTAACGAAGTGCAGGAAGAGTGTTTCAACGAGCTGTTGCTCGTCCGCGCCGTGGATGATCTGGAAGATCGCTGGGTCCCATTACGGTTCGCACTCGCGAACGTTGAAATGACGAGGAGCATGCCCGGAAGCGAACCGGGCCACAGCTTGGAGGAGCGCCTGCTTGAGGAAATGTCGAACTTTCTCGCGGACGAACTATCACCTCATGTATATAGCGCGGAGCCACCGTCATTCCGGGACTCTGTCAAGCGACTCATCGGCAAGTAGACCGCGGTCTGAGTCCCGCTTTGCCCGTCGAGCACGATCAGGTCCGCGGGCTCGGTCATCGCACGAATCATTGCCACCAAGTTTTCGTTCGTGGCACCCCGTGGCCTGATGTCGATTCCCGGGATGCCCGGGCACATCTGGGCCAGTCCTTTAGCGAGGTGCGCCCCTTGATGTGTAAAGCGGGCGTGCGCAAGTGATTCGACATGCGCGGCACGCTAGTTGTTTCTCGACGCGGACCTGGAATCCCCCCGTGGTTAAGACAGCCAGCAAGGCTATGGCGTTCGTCACACCAGAGTTTCGATCACGGTAGAGTCCCGAGTCGTGAACAAGCAGTATTGGGACGATCTCGTCTACGAGGGCGAGAAACTGACTGAAGTCGCCGAGGGTGTCCCGCGTGACCTGAGCGAGGACATCTCCCGATCCGAAGCTGGGCGGGCCCAGACACGACGCGACGCCGAGCGATACCGCGCACTAGTGAACGACACGCGCCCGCGCGACCCGAATCGGCAAGAGCACCAGCTGCAGGACGTGATCGACGCCTACCGGTGGAACCACCGCGAAGCTGCGCGCAAGGTCCGGCACGGCATCGGCTTTACTCGTCCGGGTCGATAGGAACCCGGTTTCGGCGAGTTTCGTGGATCGATCAAAGGCGTCGGTAGGGAATCTGCATGCCCCGGTCCGAGACTGCTGGATCTGGTCCTCGATCGACAGCCATGACTTGAGCGGGCGTCATGCTGTACGCCGGGATGACTGCCAATGACCAGAAGGAACTCGCTCAGTGGTTCAAGGTGACGGTCGCCCCCGGCGCCTCGAAGTCCGCGCGCCAGGCATGGGCCCGCCGCCCTCCACTCGTCAACTGGCTCGAGCACCTGACGATCGTCCGCAATATCTGCGCCCACCATGGGCGACTTTGGATGGTTCACGTGACAACCCAACGTCGTGACGCGGACACACCTGTGGGATGTTCGTTTCCGCGACCATGCCTGGTGGAATTGCACAGATCAACCCACTCGACTCCGAGTAAGGACTCGCACTTTGCCACTGACTCAGCAACAGCTCGAAACCAGCCTCTGGAACGCCGCAAACGCGCTCCGAGGCCCCGTCGACCCTGCCGATTTCAAGAACTATGTCTTCCCGGTGCTGTTCTGGAAGTGGTTGTCGGATACCTGGGACTACAACCACGAACTCGCGATCGAAGCGTGGGGTGATGACCTTACGGATGACATTGAGCTCGAAGACTTCCAGCCTTTTGTCATACCGCCCGACTGCCAATGGAACGTCGTCGCCCGCAGCACCCAAGCTCGCAAAGGCCTGCGCGTGCGCACCGCGATGGACACGATCGCCCAGGCGAACCCCGAGAAGCTGCGGGGCGTGTTCGGCGACGCCGCATTCGGCAACGAGGAACGTGTTCCCCGACCCGCGCTAGATGCGTTGCTCAACGCCTTCGACAAGCTGACGCTGAACCCGAAAGAAGTCACCGGGGACATGCTCGGGGCGGCATACGAGTACCTGCTGGAGAAGTTCGCCGACTCCTCGGGCCAGAAGGCCGGCGAGTTCTTCACCCCACGTTCGGTGGTTCACATGCTCGTTGACATCCTCGATCCGCAGCCGGGCGAATCGGTCTACGACCCGGCATGCGGCTCGGGCGGCATGCTTGTCGAGACCGTACATGCGATCGCAGCGAAGGGCGGAGATCCCCGTGCGGTCCATCTACACGGCCAGGAGATCAACCTGACCACCAGCGCCATCGCCCGGATGAATCTCTTCCTTCACGGAATCGAGGATCATGACATCGTCCGCGGCGACACGCTGCGCAGCCCCGCACACCGCACAGCGGCAGGAAAGCTGCGGACCTTCGACAAAGTGATCGCCAACCCGCCGTTCTCGCTCCAGGACTGGGGCGCAGACACCTGGGAGGGCGACAAGTTCGGCCGCGCCTTCTGCGGTGTCCCTCCGGCGAAGAACGGCGACTACGCCTGGGTGCAGCACATGATCACCAGCCTCAAGCCCAAGGGGCGGGCCGCGATCGTCCTCCCCCACGGTGTGCTGTTCCGCGGCGGCAAGGAGGCTGCGATCCGCAAGTGCATCCTCGAAAAGGACCAGGTCGAAGCGGTCATCGGGCTGGCTCCGAACCTGTTCTACGCCACGTCGATCCCGGTGTGCATCCTGGTACTGCGCAAGTCGAAACCGGACGAGCGCAAGCGCAACGTCGTGTTCATCGACGCCTCGAAGCGGTTCCAGCCAGGCAAGAACCGCAACACTCTCAGCGAGGACGACGTCAAGGCGATTCACACCGCCTACCACGAAGGCAAAGAGATCGACGGCGAGGGCGGTCTGCATCAACGAATGGTCGACCTCGACGAGATCAAGGCCAACGACTACGACCTCAACATCGGTCGATACATCAGCGCATCCACCGTCCAGGACGAGACCACAGTCGAGGACGCACTTGCCGTATGGAACGCGGCACGTGCCGCGCGAGAGCAGGCCGAGATCGAGCTCCTGGAGCGCCTGGCCGCAGCCGGATTCGGAGGTGACAACGATGCGTGAGGGCTGGGTCAGGAAATCCCTTGGCGAGATCTTTGAGCCCTCTAACGAACGTATTGGGTCAGCACAGGACCACACGGATGTCCTATCTGTGACCAAATACGATGGTGTGGTTCTCGCTTCACAGTATTTCGATAAAAGAGTCGCCTCAAAATCGCTCGAAAAATACAAACGACTCAATGTTGGTGATTGGGTATATTCAACAATCCATATCGATGAAGGGGCAATTGCGCGAAATAACACAGGGGTTCACGGTGCGGTAAGCCCCATGTACACAACCATGCGAATGAAGGACCGAAGTGTACTTCCTGAAATACTGGAAAACATCCTTCAGTCCCCGGAGATGCTCAGCACCTATTATCAGAATCAGCAAGGAAGCATCAATCGACGGCGAAGCCTCCCGTGGAAAAAATTCGCATCGCTGACAGTGCTCATCCCGCCCCTCGCCGAGCAGCAGCGCATCGCCGACCTCATGGACGCAGTCGACACTGCGATCAACGCCGCCCAGGCCGAGGTGGACGCAGCGGAGGGACTGCTGCGTAGGATCAGATCCGCGATCCCAACCGCCACCAGTTCGGAACCACTAGGTGACCTGGCGAAGATGCGGTCTGGCCCATCGTGGAAGGCCGCCGACGAGGCCGCAGTCCCTGGCCCTGGACTTGAGCCTGTGCTCGGGATCACGAACACGCCGGCTTCCGGCCAGATCGATCTGTCAACGCGGAAGTACGTACGTGGGCTTGCCGCTACTACACAGCGACTGACCGAAAACTCCCTCGTGATGATCCGGACAAATGGCAACCGCGCCCGGATCGGTAACGTGTACCGCAGCACACCAGAAGTGGAAGGATTTGCCGTTTCCGCATTCCAGATAGCAATCGAGCCTATCGACAAGCGCGATAGCGAGTTTCTCTACTGGATACTCGGATCCGACCCAGTGCAAGATTCCATTACCGAAGGTGCTAGTGGATCTACTGGTCTGGGCAATATCGCAATCGGATGGCTCAAGAAACTCGGGATCCCGCATCTGAATGAGCGCACTCGAACTGAATACGTAGAAAACTGTAATTCCGCCAACATTCTCGTGGCGACCTTGGCGGCTGCAGTTAACAGGCTCCGTGAGCTGCGTTCCTCAATGCTCTCTGTCCTGCTTTCCGGTGAGCACGAGATCCCCGACTCCTACAATCAGTTCCTGACAGATTCGGAAAGGGTGTCTGCGCGGTGAGTGTGTTCAGTGAAGCGAAGACGGTCCAGGACTGGCTGGTCACTAAGCTGGCTGGTCAGGGTTGGCTGAAGGTTGACGCGGAATCGCTCGACAGAGACGTCACGGATGTCTTCGTCGAGTCAGAAGTCGTTGCCGCGTTGATCCGGCTCAACCCGGAGATCGCTGATGACGAGCTTCTGGTCGATGAGGTGATCCCTCAGCTTCGGATGGCCGCGATGGGCGGTGACCTGCTCTCCGCGAACGAGAGGATGACGAAGTGGCTCAAAGGCGGTGAAACCATCCGGTTCTCGGGCAAGGCCACATACTCGCCCATCGACCTGATCGATTTCCGCAACCTCGGCAACAACCGCTACTGGGTGACCAAAGAGGTCACCTACGGCCCGGTCGGCAACAAGCACCGCTACGACATCGTGCTGTGGGTCAACGGTTTCCCGCTGGTGGTGATCGAGACCAAGACCCCGGTGAAGTCGTCGGTCTCGTGGCTCAACGGCGCGCTGGACATCGCCGAAACCTATGTGGCGCGCGTTCCGGAGTTCTTCACCCCCAACCTGATGCTCGCTGCCACCGACGGCAAGGAATTCCACTACGGAACGATCCTGTCGGAGCCGTCGGCCTGGCAGATGTGGGGCAGTACCGAGGACCCTTACGACCTCGACGGCATGGCGAGGGTGGTGCGCACGGTCGAGCTGCTAATGACACCCGAGATGATCACTGAACTGCTGGGCAGCTTTACCTACTTCCACTCCGACGAGTCGGCCCGGTTCAAGATCCTGCCGAGGTACCCGCAGGTCGAAGCGGCACGGGCGATCTACCACAAGGTCAAAGCGGGCGGGACCAGGGGCCTGATCTGGCACTTCCAGGGCACCGGAAAGACCCTGCTCATGGCGTTCGCCGCGAACCTCATCCTCGAGGACCCCGAGATCGGCGACCCGACCATCCTCATCGTGCTGGACCGCATCGACCTCGTGGGACAAACCATGCGCCAGTTCCGGGCGCTCGGCGCGGCGAACCTCATGGAAGCCGGCACCCGCGCAGAACTGCACGACGTGCTGCGCACAGGACGCTCCGGCGTCATCGTCACCACCATCTTCCGCTTCGCCGAAGCCGGTGGGGTTCTCACCGAGCGGGAGAACGTGATCGTCCTGGTCGACGAGGCCCACCGAACCCAGGAAGGCGACCTCGGGAACCAGATGCGCACCGCGCTCCCGCACGCCCGGTTCTTCGGCCTGACCGGCACCCCCATCTCCGACAAGGACCGCAACACCTTCAAGCTGTTCGGGGACCCCCAGGACCCAAACGGCGCCCTGAGCGAATACTCGATGGAACGGTCCATTCACGACGGGGCGTCCGTCCCGGTCCACGTCGAGCCACGGCTGGTCAGCTGGCATCTCGACGCCGAGACCATGGACGCCGAGTTCGAGGCCATGGCCGAGGAGGAGGGGTTGACCGAAGAAGAGCGCGACCTGCTCATCCGCCGCGCTGGCCAAGCACGGACCATCGTCCGCAATCCCGACCGCATCAAGGCAGTGTGTGCCGACATCCTCGAGCACTTCGCCACCAAGGTCGCCCCGCTGGGTCTCAAAGCACAGGTCGTGGCGTTCGACCGTGAGCTGGTGGTCGCCTACGAAGCGGAGCTCAACAGGCTCATCGCCGAGAACCTGGACTACGACTTCACCACCAAGGTCGTGATCACCACCGGCTCCAAGGATGAGCCGGCCGAGTGGAAGACCCGGTACGGTCTGTCACGCGCCGAGCTGGACCAGGTCGTCAAGGAATTCAAGACCGCCGGGACCGGCCCGCACATCCTCATCGTGACGGCGAAGCTGCTGACCGGATTCGACGCCCCCATCGAAGGCGTCATGTATCTGGACAAGCCGTTGAGCAGGCACACCCTGTTCCAGGCGATCACCCGCACGAACCGCCGCTACAAGTCACCGATCTCGGGCCACGACAAGCGCTACGGCCTGATCGTGGACTACATCGGCCTCGGCGCGGCGATCGCGGTCGCGCTGCGCAAAGCGGACCCGGAGGGGCCGGGCACCCGCCCGATCGACATCGACGGGCTCATCGCCGAGTTCTCCGAGCGGATGGTCGCGGCGCTGGCGCGGTTCGACGGTATCGACCGCGACGGAAGTTACGAGTCCCTGTTCGAGGCCCGCCAGATCCTCACCGGTGAAGACGGTGCACTGGACGACTTCGCGCGCCAGTTCATCGGCGTGCAGGCAATCTGGGAGCTCGTGGCACCGCACGAGGACCTCGAGCCGTTCGAACATGACTACCGGTGGCTAGCTGGCATCTACGAATCGACCAGGCCGAGCCGAACGTCTGACGCGCTTCTGTGGGCCAGGCTCGGAACCAAGACCCAGGCCATCGTCCACCGCAACATGAAGGACGTAACAGTCGTCGGCCAGCCGGAACAGGTCGTCATCGACGCCGAGTCAATCGATACGCTCCGAACCCTACTCGACGGCACCGAGGACCAGATCGATCCGGACCGGGACATGGAAGACGACCCTGTCACCGTCGAAGAGGTCTTCGACACCATCGACCGCCGAATCCGGCGGCGTCTCGAAGCCACGGGGGCAAAGCTGTACAAGGACTTGTCTGAACAGCTCGAACGCCTCCACAAGATGTCTCTCGAATCGGCCGAAGACAGTCTTAAGTTCCTCAAGCAAGCACTCGAGTTGGCGCAGCGGGCCACCAGGATCGACCGCCTCGTCGACGAGGGCAAGATCGCTGAGGCCGAACGACTCCTAGACCCGAACATCGGCGCCCTCACCCAGATCGTCGAAGAATGCAAACCCGAAGGCGCGAGCGTCGTCATCGAAGACGTCGTCACCGACATCGACCGCATCGTCCGTGAATCCGCCTACTCCGGCTGGGCAGAGGACCAAGGCGGCGACCGCGAGGTCCGCAAACAGCTGCGCCTAACACTCAAGAAGTACGCTTTGCCAGTGTCCGGCGACCTGTTCACCAAGGCGTACAACTACGTGAAAGAGAACTACTAACCCCCGTCAACAACATCGCCACGCCTCAGCTGGTGTTCGCTTGCTACTGATCCACGCACGACGGCGCGCCAGCCGGAGGGTCAGTCGAAGTTCGGGCCGTCGGTCTCCGCAGATGCCTGGACACCGCTGCCCGCGCCAGACGGTCCCGGGCCACCGTCCGCCCCGGAGCCTGGGCGCTGGTTCTCGCCGATGAACTTCAAATAGTCGACCATCGCCCGGTTCACATGCACCGTCCGCTGGTCCTGTGGGAGCGCACGAGCCAGCCGCAGCGCCCGCGTGCCGAGCTCGGCAGCCAACTTGTACTGCTCGCGGGCCTCGGCCAGCCTCGCCAGTTCCCGGTCGAGAATCACCTTGTTCTGCTCCAGGGCCTGTGCCTTACCCGCCCCGAAGCCCTCGGCTGCGGCGTAGCTACGCTCCTCGGCGGCCTTCTCGCGGGCGGCCTTGGCCTCGGCCAGGGCCTTTTGCTGGGCGGCCAGGCTGGCGGTCAGCTGTTGCCGCTGCTGTGCCACCGCGGCCTCGCCGGTGGCGTAGCCGTCGCTGTAGCCGCGGGAACGGGCCTCATCCTCAATCTTCGAGGCCTCCTTCTTCGCCTCTTTCGTCGCCGCAGCGATTAGCTTCGGCTTCTCGGTCTTCTCCCAGTCGGCAGTGAGGTTGGCCTTCGCCGCCTCGATCTCGGCCACGGTCTGCTCGAGTTCCACGCGGGCTGTCGCCAGCTCGGCTTCACCAGCGACTTTCGCCGCGACGAGCTCCAGCCGCTCCTGCTCCAGAGCGGCTCGCTGAGCCTCGGCCTCGGTCTCGGCCGCGATCCGCTCGGTCTCCAGATGCACGAACGCCGACTTGTCCAAGCTCGCGCCCTCGGGGTTCACCTCCAGCTTGACTTCGAAACCGAGTTCCTGGCCGAGCGCGTGAATGCGGCGCCGGTAGGCCTCCTGGTAGTCGCGCATCTTGGTCGCGCCTGTCGGCTTGATCAGCTTGCCGTCGACCTCCTTGGTCACCTCGGCGCTTTGGCCCCACATCTGCTGGGCCTCCACGCGCAGGTCCTCCGAGGCCCGCACCGGCTCGCCGGTGGTGCGCTGCAGCCGCTGCCCGTCCTCGCCGAGGAGGTAGCCGTAGCGGTCGATACCGGCGATGTCGGCGGCAGAGATCTCCGGCGCATCGCGCAGCGTGTCGCTGCGCTTATCGATCGCGACGACCTTGTCCAGCGTGACCGACTTCTTGTACTTCACGACCGGCCGGCCGTCGGCGTCGAGCATCACCCGGTCGGGGCCGACTGACAGGTCCTTCGACACCGGCGCCAGGGTGTCGACCATCCAGTGCACATGCACCGCCGACTCGTCGTGATTCCAGACCACCCCGTGCACCGAGTTGTGACCGCCGGTGAGCACGTCCTGGGTCAGGTGCGCGTGCGTCTCGCGAAACCAGGCTTCGACCTTGGCCCGGCCCGCCTCATTGTCGGGCATGACCCAGCGCGAGCGTGAGCCCACCTTGACCTGCTCGCCGGACTTCTTGTCGGTCCGGTAGACCGGGTAATAATCCGGGACTTCCTTCAAAAGGTCCTTGGGAACCCACGCGACAATTGTCGTAGTTTCAAAACTTTGCGGATTCCACTTCCGTTTCACCGCGTCGATTCGCGCGTCGCCGTAGGCCAGCACGGGCTCCACGCCCTCGTCTGACGTCAGCTCGCGCAGGCCGCCGCGACCGTCGTTGACGTAGGCCGTGTTCAGGTGAGTGTCCTCAAGCACGATGCTCGGATTGCGCTGCGCCTGCCGCTGCATCGCGACCTCATCCAGCGCGCGCATCGCCTCCAGCAGTAGCCGTCCCCGCTCGCTGCGCGTCGCCGCCGAGGGCGGCTGGCCCGGCCCCGGCTCCCCGTGCCGCAGATGCCTCACGTTGTAGCCGGCCCGGGAGGCCGGAGAGGCCGCTGCACTCGCCCCGCCACGCCTCGTCGCGGTGCTCCCCGTCATCGTCGTCGCTCCCTTTCGCGTCCTCGTCCCGGCCGTCGCCGCGGGTCCCTGCTCCGCTATCGCTCCGCCCCACGCACCGCCGTCCGTGACGGGCAAACTCCTGCCACCGCGGGGCCCTGCAGGGGCTGCTGCGGCGGGGCCCTGCTTCGCTGCCCGCCACATCACCCCTGCCCCCCACGGTAGCAGAAGTTTGCTTTTAGCTCCCTAAAGCCAAACCACGGCGTCGCTACGCTCCTGGGGTTTGGCCGGTCGCTCGCGCCTACGGCGCTCGGGGTTACACCGCAGGTCAGAGGCCCTGCGGGGCCTCTTCCATCCCGGTTGTCGCCGAGTGCGCCTATTCGGCGCACCCGGCTCCGCCCGGGAAGAGGGGGTGACGTCACTTCCCCTTATGCCGTTTAGCTATTTTTGGCACTGTGCTGAGATCGCCGTTCCCGCACCGGGGTTTGGGAACATAGCGACCTGCGGAAACAGTGCGAAAACCGGGGGTTTGGGAACATTCCCAAACCCCCTCGTCAGCGGGGAAATCTATGTTCCCAAACCCAGCTGCAGCCCCTGGTCAGAGCGTTCAGGTATGGGAACATAGGTTCCAGGGCGTGACGCAACGGGAACATAGATCGCCGAATAGCCTCCGAGAGGCCCTCAGCGGCCGTCGGAGGGCCTGCTGACCCTCCTCCTGCCCTCGGGCCACCCACGGCGGCTGAGGCTGCATCACGGCCATTCATGCCCCCGTCCGAGGCGGCTGCGGGCGAGTCCGGCGGTTTCACCGGCGGGACGGACCACAGGTGCCAGATCGCGACCTGGACCCCGTGGCCGCATTGCGGGGGACCGCTGCCTGCCCGGGCGGCGAGGCGGCCGTCGGCGGCACCGACTCCGTGGAGTCGACCGTGGCCGGCGACTGTGGTCTGACGACATGGGGAAGCGGGGCATGCCGGGGCGAGGTGAGCTGCTGCCGACCGCAGATCATCGGCTCTGCCCCGCAATCACAGCACGCACCGCACCAGTCGACGCGGCGGCTGAGCACCGGCACGTCGCGAGCTGCCGGAGACATCGTCAGCAACGGCTCTACGCCCGCCGTCGGCCAGCGCCCCAAGGCAGGTGACGTCACCGTGGACCCGCGGCGGGCCTCCGGTGAGTAGTGCTACGCCGCGAGATCGCGGGCGGGCCAGAGACATTCGTCGAATAACTCGGCGAATAAACACTCAACGGGGCTCAGAGTTTCTCTCGGAGTAACTCTGAGAGCCGTTGTGACAGTTGTGCTGTCACTCAGCTGTCACTTTGGTGCCGCTTTCGTGCCCTGGTAGAGGCACTAAAACAGCACTTGTGCTGTCACTCTGCTGCCGCTCGCAGTTGTGCTGCCACTTTGCTGCGCAATAACTGTCGCCCGCGCGACAGTTGACCGGCAGTTGAGTGACAGTAGAGATGCGCTGTGACAGCACTACTGTCACTTTGCTGTCACACAAGTGCTCATTAAGTGCTGCGCAACTGCCACTTTCGTGTCACTCTGCTGCCGCACGAGCCGCCGCAGAGCATGAAAAAGCCCCCTGGAGACATGCTCCAGGGGGCTTTTTCGAGGGCTCTGGGTCAGCTCTTCGCCATCTCCCGCGGTGATCCCACAACCTCAGCCGCCCGGTTGATCCAACCGGAGACCGTGCTTTTCGACCGCCCGACCGCCTCCGCGATCTTGGCGCGGCTGGCTCCGGTCGAGTCCATCTCCAGAACCCGGGCGAGCTCGTCCGGATCAGCAACCACGCTGGTGCTGGACAGCCCACCTTCCGCGACCTCCAGCCAACCCGGAGACAGCGTCTCGACCCCCCGGCGAGACGCTGCCTAACGGCCCTGCAGTGCGGCCACGAGGCCGCCCACAGTGCCGTCGCACAGCTCCGTCAGGGCCAGCTCCGGATGCAGCCCGGCCAGCGCCAGCACGCCCCTCCGAGCTCACACTTCGCAGCCGCCAGCTCCCGCTCGATGTCCACCATCGCGATCCCTCCTTTCACGCAGCCCCGGCCGGTTCAGCCACCGACTCGGCGCGCAGATCTTCGGCCGCGCGCACCCAGCGACCCACGGTGTTGTGCGAGCCGATGCCCAGCTGGTCCGCGATCCGACGCCAGCTGACCCCTTGTCCAGCCAGTTGCAGCGCCTGAGCAATGACGTCGGGGGAGACGTCGGAACCGAGCTCCTGGCAGACCAGCACCGCGACGTCGTGCAGCCCGGGCCCCTCGCTTGAGTCAGCCGAGGCAAGGCGACGGCGCAGCGTCGAGTACGGAATGCCCAGTTGCTGGGACACCGATCGCAGACTCACCCCGCTCTCGATCAACCGCTGCGCCTCGACAATCTCTTCGCTCACCTCACCGCGGGGCGCTTGTGTACGACCCTGCAGTGCGGCCACGAGGCCGTCCACAGTGCCGTCGCACAGCTCCGTCAGGGCCAGCCCCGGGCGCCGGCCGGCCAGCGCCAGCAGCACCCGTCGAATCTCTCGCTCCTCGGCGGCCAGGGCCGCCAGCTCCTGTTCGATGATCGTCATCTCCATCTTTCCTTCTGTTCGTTTTCAGCCGCCGACCACGGACAGCTGTCGAGCGGTCTCGCCCTCGTCGTCCGACGCAGCCAGCAGGCGTTCGGCGGTCTTGGTCACGCTCGACACCGTCGAGGGCGACATGGACACCTCCCGTCCGATCGCACGCACACCCGCGCCCTGCTGCCACAGGCCCACCACACGGGCCACCGTCTCGGTGTCCGCCTTGGTTCGCGACTCCGCGCGGACCTGTTCGGCGAACTCAACATCGCAGGTCACAGGCTGTTCGTCGGTGTCCGCTGCCTCCGGGACGTGTTCGGCAACGACGTTCAGCTCGCCCGAGGGAGAACCCTCGGCGAACGGCCCGACAGACGCCTCGACGGACGGCTGTGCGGCCTGTGCGTGTCCGACGGACAGCTCGCTCGACACCCGCTGTTCGGCGATCACCGGCTGCGAGACAGCGGCCTGGAGACGTTCGTCGACGCGTTCGGCAACGGCCTCGGTTGCCACCTCCGTCGGACGCTGCTGTTCGGTGTCGTCCGGCTCGACCGCCGCCTGCTCCTCGACCTCATGGTCGCGGTGACCGAGCGCGATACCCACAGTCGCCAGGATCGCCGGGGCGTCGACGACGAGCGGGAAGATAGACGCCTCCAGCCCCGACCAGTCGGCCAGCAGGGCGAGCTCGCGGAGCTGGCCGTAGCTGACCCACAGCGCCACCGTCGCGATGACCACGCCGCCGATCTGAGCGACGCCCATGACCACCAGCCGGTCCAGGTGCAGCGCCAGCCACCACCGGCGCGGGTTCCACCACCGCAGTGCCTTCCACTCCGGCTCCGGCGCGTCCAGCAGTGCCCGCACCTCCGCGGGGCTGCGCCACAGGCCTCCGCCGTGGTGCCGGCCGAGCACGATGATCAGGTGCAACATCAGGATGAGGACCACGATCGGCGAACCGTCGATGACATCGACGGCCCACGAGGGCAGCTCCTCGCCGCGACGGGCTGCTCGGTTGCCCAGGATCGAGGCCGCACCGGCGACCAGGATGATTGCCCAGTAGTACGCGTACCGGGCGTACCACCCGGTGAGCCAGGCCCAGATCTTCCTCGTCCGCGTCATGCCGCACCGCCGCTCTTGCGGCGCAGCTTGATGCCTCGCGGCGCCACCACCGCAGCGCCCGCACCACTGGCCCTGCAGAACTGGTCCCAAAAGGCCTTGACCCCGGGATCACACGGTCGGTCCTCGACAGCCGCTGCGAGCTCACGCTCGAACTCAGCCCGCGAGAGTGGGCGCCTCATCTTCTTCATCACTGACCCTCCTCCGGGCTCGTCTCAGTCCTGTGTGTGGTGTCTCGCCGAGCGAACCAACCCATCACGCAGCCCCCTCAGCCGACTCGATCACGCGCATCGCGAGAAGCCCATCGAGGTCAGGAAGCGGCTGCCCAACGAACGGGTCATCGCCCACCTGCGGTTCGGAGACTGACGCCGCCAGAGCCTGCGGCGCCGGTGTGCGCACCCAGTAGAAACCGCTGCCGACCTTCTTGCCCTTCTCGATAGCTCCCGAGCCATGCAGCTTGTCGAGTAGTGCGGTGACCACCTCACGCAGCTGATCTCTCGGCGGCACCAGCTCCTGGGGAAACGGCCCCTTCTCATCGGTCATGGCGTTGATGATGTTCTGCTTGGTCAAGCCGCCGTCCGGAGTGGCCGCCTCGATCAACTCCTGCACCGCAGCCCGCCGCTTCAGGAACAGAGCGGCCTCCTTGGCCTCCCTGTTCTTGGCCTCCCTGGCCCCGGCCTCGCTGGCGGGCTCGACCTCGAAGACGAACTGGCCGTGTGCGTCCTTGACCACCTCGATGACGCCGACGTCGAAGCGCTGCCCCGAGGAGCCTGCAGGAGCGAAGTGATAGTGCAAGGACTTGAACCGGTCCTTGCCGGCTTTTACCTCCAGCGTCAGCTCGGCGGCGTCCTTGCGGTGAGGCAGGGCCGTCAGCTGCAGCACCTCGTCAACGGCCGGGGCCTTCGACGACGATCCGCGCGGCCGAGCAAGGGCCTCATGCCCCACATGATCGAGCACGATCACCGAGCACAGATCACGCACACGGCCGATCAGCCCCTGGAGCACCCGGCCAACGTCCGGTGTGGAGTTCTCGTCACCACCGAACGTGGCTAGCACAGCGGCGAGCGAGTCGATCACCAGCACCTTCGGCGGGCGGCGGCGGGCGCCCTCGACCACCGAGCGAAGAGCCTGCCACTCGGGGTGATCACTGGTGTGCCCCCACATCTCCGCCAGCGCGGGAAGTCGGACAACGCTCACCGCACGATTGCGAATGGCCTCATCCGGCACACCGAGCAACCGCAGACGAGTGGTCATGCTGTCGGCCGGATTCACATCGGCGTCGACGTAGATCGCCGACCCCGACTCCCACCCGTTCGCCCGAGCGGCTTCCACGCAGGCCTGCAACCCGATCCAGGTCTTACCGACACCGCCCTCGGCGGCGATCAGCGTCGTCCCCAGCGCGAGGATCAATCCCTGCACGTACGGGAACTTCGCCGGCGGCTCCTCGCCGTCCTGCGCCCCGGAGAGATCAACCGGACCCAGCGCGGCGACATCCACCAGACGCGGGAGCACATCACGCTCACCGGCGCGGATCAGATCCTGAAAGCGCCGCGTGTATTCCGCGTCGATCAGCTGCCGCACTTTGTCCGAGGTCAGATAGCCCGCGGCGACCATCTCTGTGGTCTGTTCGATCACGTCGGCACCGAGGCCACGCAATTGCGCCTCGAACTGCTCATCGAACGTGACCGCACTGGCGCCACCTGGCCGAGTCACAACCGCTCGCAAACCCGCGATCGCCGCGGTGATCCGCTGTTCCATCTCGGCTTCGGCCTGGGCCACGAACGCCTCGGAATCGGGCACACCCACGGTGGATGCACCAATTTCCTCGATTGCGCCATCTGCGCCATTCGCGCAATGTGCGCCAGACACGCCATCAGTGTTACTGTTGCCGGTAGACATCAGTTCACGACTCCTCTCAAAGTCGTTACAGAAAGCCTCGGTTGGCAGACTGGGGCTTTCCTCATTTTTAGGTGTTGTTTCTGCGCTCTGCGGCCGAGGCCAGCCGATCACGCGCTCGCTGCAAACTGCGATTCGACGTAGCGCTGCACGTCGGTCCGCTTGACGTAGATGGTCTTGCCGAGTTTCGCGCTCGGGATCACGCCGTCACGCAGCAGCGCTCGCCATGTCTGGCGGCCGATACCCAGCTCCGCGCGCACATCCTCGCCACGCACCGCATCCTCGGGAATCAGTCCCATGTCGTCCTCCTTCGATAGCTGTCCGATAACCGGACAGACTTGGTATGAGGAAGACGGTAGCACGGCAATGTCGATTAATGTCGGATGCGGACGCACACTGTCGGATGATACGTAGTACAGTGCCGCGCATGGCTGCAAAGAAGATTGAAATAGACGACACCGGGCGAACGGTGTCGCTCAACGTCACCATTCACCGAGCCACACGCGGTATGACCGTCGCCGAGCTGGCAGAGCGCGTTTCGGCGCTGGGCAGGCCTCTGACCAGGCAAGCGGTCAGCGAGATCGAGGCCGGCCGACGCCGTGTCGATGTCGACGACCTCGTGGTGCTGGCCGTGGCCCTCGGTGTGAGCCCGTCGACCTTGCTCATGCCGCGGGCCGACTACCACGACGACGTCGTCGCCGTGACCTGCGGCGGGCGCCTGCCCGCCGAGGACGTGTGGCGGTGGATCGTGGCGGACGCTCCATTGGACCATCCGACTGGTGACACCACTGAGTTCGAAGCTGCGGCAACTGAGACCGACGCCTTCCGACGTACCGCCCGACCGGCCTGGGAGGTACGGCGATGAGCAAGCGCAGTCGCGGCGAGGGGAGTGTCCGCCAGAGGCCCGACGGTCGGTACGAGGCTCGCATCTGGGTCACCACCGCAGACGGTGAGCGCAAGAGAGTCAGCGGCTACGGGGACACCGCCAAGGCTGCGATCGAGGCCCGTACTAAGAAGGCCGCCGCACTGGCTGCAGGAGCTCCTGTACGCAGCTCTCGAGCCACGCTGGCCGAGGTGGCCGCCCAGTGGCGCAAGCACGTCTTGCCGGTCGACTACCCGGCTCGCTCCACACAAGACCTCTACCGCTCCCGCTGTGAGGTCCACATCGAGCGAGCGCCCATCGGAGCAGTGCGCCTGTGCGATCTCACCCCGGGTCACATCCAGCGCTGGATCGCCACCAAGAGTGGCGCTGCCAGTAGCCTGCGTCAGGACCTCATCATCATGAGGCACATCCTCTCAATGGCCAAGCGCGACAAGCTTATCCGAGATAGTCCCGCTGCCGATGTGAAGCTCCCGAAGGCGCCGCGGGGCGAGGCTGCGCACCTGTCCATGCAGCAGGTCACCGCGCTGCTTGCCGCCGCAGAGAAACGGACCCGCTATGGCCTGGCGGTGCGGCTGCTGGCCACCACAGGAATGCGCCGAGGCGAGGCCCTTGCGCTGCGCTGGCGCGACCTCGACCTCACCACCGGTGAGGTGGTCATCTGCGGCACGATCGTCGGCAACGGCAGCCAGCTCACACGTCAGCCGTACCCGAAGGGCAAGAAACCCCGCCGCCTCGCCCTTCCCGCAGATCTGCTTGAGCGCCTGCGCCTGCACCGCGCGGCCCAGAACCGCGATCGTCTGGCCGCAGGACCTGACTGGGCCGACCGCGAGGGCTTGGTCTTCACCACCCGCACCGGCCGACCTGTCGATGGCCGGCGACTGCTGACCGCCGTCAAAGCCGCTGCCCGCGACCTGGGGCTGCCTGACGGCGTCGTGGCCCACACACTCCGGCATAGCGTCGCCACGCACCTGTTGCACTCCGCAGGCGTCGCGCCCGACGTCGTCGGCCAGCTGCTCGGCCACAGCAGCGTGGACGTCACCCTCGGCATCTACAGCCACGTCAGTGGCCTCGATGTGGCCTCCGCTGTGTCGCACGTCAGTACGAGTCTGTCGGGGGTAAACCGGCCTGCCGCTACCCCCACCAGTACCCCCAACATGTTCGACAACGACCAGCCCTCGTCCGACAGTGAAGTGGGCTGAACCGGTCCTACCTGTGGTCTTTCCGCAGCAATTCGGCAACGTCCGACACTGTTCGACACTCAATCGCAGCACACATCATTGACTGGGGGTCAAGTGGTCGCAGGTTCAAATCCTGTCAGCCCGACGGAAAAGCCCTGGTGAGACAGCAAGTCTCGCCAGGGCTTCGTCATGTCCGATCGTGGTCCACCCTCTAGTCCCCCGGTCGCTCGAAGCGTGCCGATCGAGATGGTGAAGGCGCGATGCGCGCCGTCGTTGCCGGTGCGTGCTCTGTCAGTGCGTCCTCGATGACGCCCCAGAAGCTGTGTGGGTCGTTCTCGACCGTCTGCGAGGACAGGTAGACCACACGTCGCACACTCGCGCCGAACTGCTCTGCGATTGGCGCAATCTTCCGGCGAGCGTCCTCCGCGTTGTCGAAGAACGGCCACATCAGATAGACCGCATCCATGCTTCCCCGGGCCGCTTCGAGCGTGGCCGGGTCGGCCAGGTCGACCGAGATCCAGCAAGGCTGGGAGCGCCTCGCCGCACACCTGCACTCCGTCGTCGGAGAACGGATCAACGAACTGTTCGGCCTCCTCGAAGAAGCGACACCACCAGGATCAGGACAGCGCTACGAACCGCATCCTGAGGCTCTCGGGCCGGAACTCCTTGGACGAACAGAACGCGTCATCTGAGCGCGGTTCGCGGATGGCGAGGGCGGTCGCGTGGCCGAATGACGCAGGGCTCGCACGGGATGTGCAACGGCTACAGTGCGTGCATGCAGATTTTTCCGATCCTCAAGGAATACCACTGGGTGGGTAAGCATTTCGCGCTGTTTCAGAACCTGCTGGACATTGATCGCGAACCGATGCCACTAATCGCCTACGGTTACAACCAGGCCGACCAATATCAGTTCCTGACGACTGGCGCGACAGATCAGACCATCGAGCAGATCCATGCGCAGGCGCTGGCGAACCTCGCCGCGGCACCGGCACAATGGGAAGGCAGCGGCTCGATCCTCACCGGATCGGGATACGACTTCTCTGCCGAGAAGATCCTCGATCCCGGATTCATCGCCGAGGCGCAGCGCCTCCTGGGCAGCACCACGATCGAGATCGCGATCCCACGCCGCACCATCATCTACGCGACGGCTGCCGTCCCGGGCACGCCAGCTCACGACGAGTTCTCCACCGTGGTGTGGCGGACATGGCTCGACGACAGCTTCGGCAACGCGCCCATCACACCGATGGTCTTTCGTTTCGACGGCGCTCAGATCGTCGGTGCGACCGTTCTGGAACCGCAGGCGTAACGATGCCCCGGAGGAGTTACCACAGTCGATCGCGCCCCGTCGGGCTCCGATCCGCGATCTCGCGCACGAACACCGGCGGCCCACACTAGAAGACCTCGACGAAATCGACTGCACGACAAGGGTACTGACGCACGCCAGGGCACGCACACTAGACACCTTTAGGCGTCGCGGTCACGCCTCAAACCCGACGAGACCGCCAACAGTCTTCGCCTCGTCCACGAATCCGCGTCGGGCCAGGAAGCGGGCAGCCCAACGGACTCGTCGGCGGAGTGTCGCGGGACTGCTCGCCGACAGTCGTATGAGCGAAGCATCTGCTCCATGTCGGATCGCTCTCAAGCCGATCTGGTCTTCGACGCCATCGGTGTACTCCTGTGACAACTCAAGTCCGGTCAACGCGTCCGCCACTACCGGAAGGTCGTCGGAGCCGACGACACCGATGATCCGCCTCGCCACGTTGACGCCCTCTTCGGCGTCGTAGGAATCGCCCACCAGGAGGCATGCGCGACGCAGCAGATCGGCTCGCTCCGGTAGGTCGGAAGGTAGTTGGGTGACAACCAGTGCGAAGTCGAATGGCGTCGCCGAGTACAGATGGTCTGCATTCGTCAGAGCGTCATCGAGGCGCTGAAGCCCCTGCGCGGTGTGGCCTGCCCGAACGAGTCCCACACCTGCAACCGCGTCGACGAACGATCCATCGCTGCTCTCGTAAGTCGCCATCTTCGGGCGAAGCCTCGTGAGCTCAACTTCCAGATCGGGATATCGAGCCACAATTGTCGACCCGAAATTGATCAGAGGGCTGACGAGGTTATACACCTGGACGCCACCACCGCGGAGCACCGTGATCAGTGTCATGGCGCGAGACTCAGTCCATAGTGTCGGGTCTTCCTCCAGGCGCGCCGCAATATCGGTTGCCAGATCGGTGGGGTGGTACCCGGCATATCGGATGTCGGGTAGGGCGGCGGCGACGGCGAGCGCTTGGTCGATATCCCCGCAGGCGAGTGCGATTTGGCCGACAGCGAAGTCCCGTCGACCGTAGTCGTCCCTCTCGAGCAGGTGTCTTTCGTTGTTCCAGGCGTTTCGGCATGTGTCCAGCGCACGGAGCATGGTTGCGACATCGGCGGAGTCTGATGTCTTGGCCACGGCACGGAGTGCCTTCAAGTGAAAGCGTTCGGGGGATTCCCCATCGAAATCGTCCCGGCCAAAATTCGTGATCAGCGCCAGCGCTTCGTCGAGTCGGCCGCGTCGAGCGAATTCGTTTGCGACGAGCTGCAGACATTCGGGTCGCACCGTCTGGTGTGGCTGCACGGAATCTCCTAGGGCAGCAACGTATGCGGTCGCGGCCGCAGCGATCAATGGGCGTTCAGCTTCGTCGAGGAGTGAACCCCATTCGGCGTATCGACGAGCGGCGGTTTCGTCGTTCTCGTCTCGGTGATGTTCATCCAGGATGCGAAGCGTTTCGATGATCCGGCGCGGGCGAACCTCCGGGTAGCCGGCGTATTTGCTCGTGCTCTGCAACGTGGTCGTTTCCATGGGTCCCAACGCAATCGTTGCCCGCAGGAGTTGTAGTTCCAGATCGGGATCACCGATCTGCGTCACGATGCCCGCGAGGATGGGCGCGGCCAACGCCATGGACTTGCCCCGTCCAACCCACTTGATTGCGAGCCCTTGCGCCAGCGCGGCGGATACAAATGACCGTTGGTGTTCGACGTCCAGATTCTCACGCGCGACGTTGTACCCTCCGGGACTGAGCTCACCGATAGTCATGAGGGAGACCAGAATGCGCTCAGCGGTGTCCTGATCACCGCCGACCGCGAGGCCGCGCGCCCAATTGCTTTGATCGACCGAGGTGATGACTTCGGCTGTCGCGGCGCTGGACTCGAGCGCGATGGTCACTGATTGCAGCGCCCCGTCGTCGTCGTTGGCGTCATGGCGTGCGAGCGCCCGCGCGGTCGCGCGCTCGAGTCGTCGATTATCGGTGTACCCATGGGCGATATCGTCGACGGTGGGTTCGCGGTCGAGCTGCCGGACTGCTTCGGGTTCGCCCACACCGGAGTCGATGGCCGCCAGTACCGGATCTTTGTTGCCGGCATCCCACAGGATCTCCGCGAGTGACCGTGCATGATCCAGCCACCCTGCTCGTACGCATGCCTGGGCACCGATGGCCAGCTCGTAGGACCGCACATCCTTGGTGGCGCGGTTGCTTCCGTACTGTGTCATGGCGGCGATCGTCGTGAGTACGGCGTCGTCGTCGGGATGCATTTCGGCGCGGGCGTATTCGGTCAAAGCAAGTGAGAGTGCTTCTGCCTCTTCAGCACCGTCCTGGATGATCACATCACCGTACGCGCTCCGAATCGCGTCCTCGGCGACCAGGCGTCCACGGACGACGAGTAGCGCTGCGGCCGTGGCCTTTTCTTGCTTGGCGTACTCGGGGATGGCGGCGTATAGCAGCGCGGCGGCATCGACATCGTCGCGTTTCAGACGGTCGCGTACGCCGGCCAGCAACGCCAGGCCGGCCGAGCGGCCGAAAGCGCGGTTGCACACATCGGCGAGTACCAGCGGTTCCAAATCGCCGGCAGATTCGGCCCAGCGCATCATCGTGATGGTCTCGCAGCAGTCGGACCAGTCGAGGTTTGCCGGCAGGGATTCGTCGAGTGCTTCCGCGGTTGCAACCAAGACGGCGGGGAAGACCAGGCCCAGGACGATTGTCGCGGCGAATCGGGGGTGCTCGGGCAACTCGGCGAGCGCGTATGCTGCCGACTCGCCGTCACCGACCCGGGCCGCCTCAATGGCTTTGTACCAACCGCGCTGGTAGAGGTCGGCAGCGCCGTCAGCGAGTGCGTGTTCACAACGCTGGACCAACTCGGATGCCTGCTCTTCGGTGAATGTCGCCGTCATTCGTGCCTCCTGGTGGACGGGCGCAATCGCGCGATCGATGCGCACGTCGACCGTGCGCGACGCCGATCATGTCATGGCGCGAACCACGAACTCCGAAGCATCCCTCTGGTCCTCATCCGGCCGGATGACGCCAGCGCACGGAAATCCCGACCCGTGGCCAACTGAGTTGCGGTTGCTCAAGAGTGCGGATACCGCGCCTCTGGGCAACCGCAAGCGGCGCCCGGGTCAATCGACAGTCACGTGCCCGCCGTCCACGTGCCATCGGGTGTCGATGCGCACCTTCTCGAGCATCCGACGGTCGTGGGTGACCAGGAGCAGCGCGCCGTCGAACGACTCGAGTGCCGCTTCGAGTTGTTCGATTGCGGGCAGGTCGAGATGGTTGGTCGGCTCGTCGAGCACGAGTACGTTGACTCCGCGCGCCTGAAGCAGTGCCAATGCCGCGCGGGTGCGCTCGCCTGGTGACAGGTCGCCGACGGCGCGGTCGACATGGTCGGCGCGGAGGCCGAACTTGGCCAGTAGTGTTCGCACTTGTTCGGTCGAGTAGTCGGGGACGAGTTGCTCGAACCGATCGGCCAGCGGTTGTGGACCGGTGAATTGTCCACGCGCCTGGTCGATTTGGCCGATCGCCACACTTGCGCCGAGACTTGCCGTGCCCTCGTCGGGCGCCACGGACCCGGTGAGGAGACGCAGGAGTGTCGACTTTCCGGCTCCGTTGGGTCCGGTGATGCCGATCCGCTCGCCGGCGTTGACCTGGAGCGACACCGGCCCGAGGGTGAAGTCTCCCTGTCGCACAACGGCGTTGGCAGCGGTGGCGACGACCGAGCTCGATCGCGGCGCTGACCCGATGGTGAATTCCAGCACCCACTCTTTGCGGGGCTCGGCGACCTCGTCGAGTCGAGCGATGCGACTCTCCATCTGCCGTACCTTCTGCGCCTGCTTCTCGCTGGACTCGCTGGCTGCGCGGCGTCGAATCTTGTCGTTGTCGGGAGCCTTACGCATGGCGTTGCGCACACCCTGACTCGACCATTCACGTTGAGTGCGCGCCCGCGCCACGAGGTCGGCCTTCTTCTCGGCGAACTCCTCGTACTCCTCGCGGCGGTGGCGCCGCGCGACCTCGCGCTCCTCCAGGAAGCTCTCGTAGCCGCCGTTGTAGACCGTGTTGGTGTGCTGGGCGAGGTCGAGTTCGATCACGCGAGTCACGCAGCGCGCCATGAACTCTCGGTCGTGACTCACCAGCACTACGCCACCGCGCATGCCGCTGACGACTTCTTCGAGTCGTGCGAGGCCATCGAGATCGAGGTCGTTCGTGGGTTCGTCGAGGAGCACGACGTCGAAACGTGAACACAGCAGCGCGGCCAACCCCACGCGAGCGGCCTGGCCTCCCGACAGTCCGGTCATGAGCGCGTCTTCGGGAGGAGTGTTGCCGGTTCGTAGGCCGACGTCGGCGAGTACGGCAGGCAGTCGCTCGTCGAGATCGGCGGCGCCGGTCGCCAGCCAGTGGTCGAGTGCCGCCGAATACACATCGGCCGGATCCTCTGCGCCAGACGCCGGCGCATCGTCAGCCAATGCTGCCGCTGCTAGTTCCATGGCCTCGCTCGCCGCGGCGCATCCTGTTCGTCGAGCGACGTACTGGGCGACAGTCTCACCCGGCACGCGCTCGTGCTCCTGCGGCAGCCAACCGACGAAGGCGTCGGCCGGCGCGCGCGTGACCGTGCCCTCGAGTGGGGCGAGGCTGCCGGCCAGGACCGCCAGCAACGTCGACTTGCCCGCTCCGTTGGCGCCAACGACTCCGACAACGTCGCCCGGCGCGACTGTCAGATCGAGGTGATCGAACAGCACACGATGGGCGTAGCCGCCGGCGATGTCTTTGGCGACGAGTGATGCGGTCATTGCTATATCGTCGCACTCACATCGTTGCGACATGCTCGCCGAGTCCGGCCGTGGTGTGCAGACGGTATTGTTTCTTGATGCCGAGCACCCAGGTCGAAGTTCGTCGGACGTACGCCCCCGAGACCGAGGCGGCGATTCTGGACGCGGTCCACGACTCCTTGGTCGCAGCGTTCGCGATCCCCGTCGAAGACAAACACGTGAGACTTGTTGTGCACGAGCCTCATCGCTTCGCGGTACCGCCGACCCTGTCGTCTCCGGAGGCGTACACGCTCGTCGTCGTCGACTGCTTTGCCGGCCGGAGCGTCGACGCCAAACGTGCTCTCTACCGAGAGGTTTCACGACGACTGGGCGTGCTCGGCATCCCGGCCGACCACATCACGGTCATCGTTCGCGATATCGAGACCGCAAACTGGGGTATTCGAGGCGGGCAGGCCGCCTGCGATGTGGACTTGGGTTTCGACGTCAACGTGTGAGCGAACCGCACGCTCGCCGCGACGCGCGCGCGTGCGCGGGCCCCGTCGACTCATGTCCGTTATGGGAGAATCGACCGATGCGCAGACTCGTCTACTACGTGGCAACGACGCTCGACGGATTCATCGCAGGACCAGACGGTGGTGACCCATCCGGGGCCGACTTCTTCCCGATCACCGACGACGTTGTGCAGTTCATCGTCGAGAACTATCCCGAGACGCTACCGGCACCAGCGCGCAAGGCACTCGGAATCGACGGTGCGGGAACAGTTTTCGACACGGTCGTCGAGGGTCGTGGATCGTACGAACTCGGCCTTGCCGCGGGTATCGACGACGCGTATCCGCATCTTCGCCACCTTGTGTTCTCCACGACGCTTCCCGAGAACAACTCTGGTGCCGTGGAGATCGTGCGCGACGAACCCGCCGAGACAGTGCGCGAACTCAAACGCGAAGAGGGACTCGACATTTGGCTGGTCGGCGGCGGAACGCTGGCACATGCCCTACTTCCCGAGATCGACAGGCTGGTGCTCAAAGTGAATCCGTCGATCATCGGCAGTGGCGTGCCCCTGTTCAACGGGCCATTCGCGCCGACCCTGTTCACCCCGGCCAACGAGACGCATCTGCCCGGCGGCGTACGGGTGCTCACCTACGACCGCCGCTGACGGCAGCCCTGCCCGTCGGGCCGGGCGGTCGGTGAGAGAGTGGGAGTATGCATGTTGATCGAGTGGTTCCCAACCTCACCGTCTCGGATCTCCACCAGGCCGTTGCTGAGCATTCTGCGATCCTCGGCTTGCACGTCCTCATGGATCACGGGTGGATCGTCACTCTGGGAGATGACGACGGGCATCAGCTCAGCGTCATGACCTCCGACGCGTCCGCGCCGGTCAACCCCGACGTCTCGATCTTCGTCGACGACGTCCGAGAAGCGCTCGCCGAGGCGCATGCCGCGGGAGTGGAGATCGTGCACCCGCTGACCGACGAACCGTGGGGCGTCACACGATTCTTCTACCGGGCATCCGACGGTCGCGTGATCAACGTCGGCACCCACACGCGATGAACGACGCTGGGCGCACGTCCGACGACCGGCCCGACCCATTCACGGTTGTGTCGTTCAACGTCAACGGGATTCGAGCAGCGCGACGTCGAGGATTCGACGCGTGGTTGGCAGAACGAAACCCCGACGTCGTGGCGCTTCAGGAACTGCGCTCCCCGGCAACGGAAGTCGGCATTTTTCCCGGCTACTCGGTCGCGCTCGACGTCGGATCGATCGCCGGACGCAACGGTGTGGCAATTCTGACCAAGACACCACCGACCGCAGTGCGGACCTGGCTGACCGATCCGCCGAAAGCACGCGGCCTCAACGAATTCGCCACGCACGGAAGGTACATCGAAGTCGACCTCGCCGACCGACCGGTCACCGTCGGATGCCTCTACCTACCGAAAGGCGGCCTGCCCGCGCATCGTCAACGAACAGGAGCCATGCGCGACGCCCCCGACGGTGGGGCGAAGTACGACCGAAAGCAACGATTCCTGAGTGCATTCGCTCGTGAGCTGAACCGAAATCGCCTGTCGGCCCAACGTGACGGTCGGGAGTTTCTGCTCGTCGGGGATCTCAACATCGCCCATACCGAACACGACGTGACCAACTGGCGCGCTGCCCGGTCGATGGACGGCTTCCTGCCCGAGGACCGCGCCTGGTTCGATTCGGTTTTGGGTTCGCGTCGACTCGTCGACGTGGTCCGGCGTGTCCATGGTGATCGACCCGGACCGCTGACCTGGTGGAGCTGGGCGGGGGAGTCGTTCGCCAAGGACGTCGGCTGGCGCGTCGACCATCAGCTCGCCACGCCAGGTCTGGCTCGCCGCGCGGTGTCGGTGACAGTGGACAAAGAACCATCGCCGGCGCAGCGATTGTCAGACCACGCGCCGCTCGTGGTGACCTATCGCTAGCGGCGACTTTTTCAACTGGTGGACGGCCGCGAGCGAGGTGCGCAGGTTTACTCGTGACGCCGTCGACGCGAACGCCGCGACGGCCACCGAGAGCGCGAGCATGATCGGGTATTGGGTGATGAGCTGATCCGCCGACCAGTAGTTGCAGAGCTGAAATGCTGACAGCAGCGCCACAGGCAATGTGGCGATTCCGAGGATCAGCGCAATCCCCAGTGACACTTCGAGCAGCGGGACGCCAACGCCGAAGGCGGTCGGGACATGTCCGACGACGTCGCGGGTGAACGCGCGGTAGAAGCCGGGTACTCGCTCGTTGCTTGCTGCACTCTGCACGACGAGAAGAATGTCGGCCCGCCCGAAACCGGCGTGATACTTGACGATCCCTTCGTGCAGCCAGAGCGCGCCGAGTGCCACGCGTGCGAGGGTGGCGGCGACAACTGTTGCCACCCTCGCACTGCGCGCGACGCGTGAATCCGTTGTCGTCACTTCATCAGCTCTGCGGCACCGAATACGGCTTTTGCCTTGTCGCAGTGCACAACTACGTCCGAGTAGGCGGCAGCGTCGACGCCGGTGGGCACCTCGAAGGACTGAGAAGCCTTGTCGTAGGCGACTTTACCGAGTGCGACTCCGTTGCTGACGTCTGATTCCGAGGTGCCCTTGGCCAGGTAGAGATGGAGATCGGGACCCTCGTCGGACGAGAAGCCTGACAATTCCACCTTTCCCGCCGTGAGAGTCGCTGTGCCCGACACCTTTTTGTCGTTGAGTCCCGCGAACGCTCCGTGTGCTACCGCCGTCGAGCTCATGGGGGCCATCGACATCTCGGCCGATGCGGACATCGGGGCCGCCGAGGTCGTCGTCGCAGATGTGCTCTGATCGCTGCATCCAGCGATGGCGCCGACGACGACGAAGGCTGCGAAGGCGCTGGCGACGAAGGTCTTGATCCTCATGTGTTTCTCCTGACGTGGTGGATGTACCGACTCGGCACGACAGGAATTACAGCAATCGCAGAGGGTGCGATCGGCGATCATTTCAGCGTCGTAAGCCCACATTTCAGCGCGGTAATGATTTCAGCACCGTAATAATTCGAGCTGGGGGACACGCCATTTCGCGGTTACGCTCGACTGATGCAGCAAGGGGCACGAGTGATGGTCGTCGAAGACGACCCGGCGGTGCGAACCGTCGTCGCCGATCACCTTCGTGCTGCGGGGTGCGACGTCGCGATGCACGCCGATGGAGAGAACGCATGGATTGCGCTCAGCGCGGAGATGCCCGATCTGCTGATTCTGGATCGCATGATCCCACTGATCGACGGCGACGAATTGTGTCGTCGAGTGCGCGCAGTGTCTGAGGTACCGATCATCATGTTGACGGCGCTCGATGGACCCGACCATCGAATAGCCGGACTCGAGCGAGGCGCCGACGATTATCTCGGGAAGCCGTTCGCGTTGCGGGAGTTGCAGCTTCGAGTGAACTCGTTGTTGCGCCGTAGCGCCAACACCAGTGCGCCGTTGACATTTACGGCGGGGCCGTTCCGCGTCGATCCCGCTCATCGCAGAGTGTGGGTCGACGGTAAGGAGATCGCGTTGACGGCCCGCGAGTACGAACTCCTGCTCTATCTGGTGCGCAACCCGGATCGGGTTGTCAGCCGGGAGGAGATCCTGCGCGAAGTGTGGCAGTGGGCCTTTGGCGACGCATCGACGGTGACAGTTCACGTGCGACGGTTGCGCGAGAAGATCGAACCCGAGCCGCGCTTTCCGCGCTTTCTGCACACCGAGTGGGGCGCCGGATACCGATTCACCGCACGGGGCGAATGATGTTGGGCCCGTACGAAGTCCTGCTGATCGCGGGCACCACGTTCGCGGCGACCGCGGTGGTGACCGTCCTTACGGTGCTGGTCCTCAGGCTGACGCCGCACAGCGGTATTGCCGTGCGATGCGCTGTCGTTCTCGCTGGATCGTTGTTATCGATCGTGTTCTCCACCTTGGCGGTTGCCGCGGAGATGTACCTGTCCGGGCACGACGTCGTCGTGCTCGGTTATGTCATTGGAATCTCGGCGTTGATGAGCATGATCGCCGGCTGGGCGGTGACGGGGCGCGCCATTCGATCACCGGTGGAGGCGCTTGTCGCCGATGCTCGCCGGGTCGGCGACGGTGATGTGGTTGCCGCGTCGCTCACCGGCTGGCGCGAATTCGACGAGGTGTCAGCGGAATTGGCCGAGACATCGCGCCGCCTGGCGGATGCCCGCGCACAGATTGCCGAACTGGATGCCGCGCGACGGCAGTTCTTCGCCTGGATCTCGCATGATCTGCGAACACCTCTCGCCGGGATGAGGGCGATGGCGGAGGCACTCGAGGATGGCACGGCAGCCGAGCCGGGACTCTACATCGCAACGATTCGCACGAAGGTCGACACAATCAACAAAATGGTCGACGACCTGTTCCAGCTGTCCAAGCTTCAGACCGGTTCATTGGAGCTGTGCTGCGAGCCCGTCGTCCTACGCGATCTTGTCAGCGACGCCGTCGCGGACGTTCGGGCCATCGCGACCGGTCGAGGTATACGCATCGTCGACGATGGAATTGACGGTCACGTCGTCTGGGCGGATCCCCGCGAGATCACGCGCGCGATCGGCAACCTGCTGAGCAACGCCGTACGGCATGCGCCGGATGACAGCGCGATCACCGTCCGTGCAGTCGGAGACGAGGCGACGCTGGTGCTCAGCGTCGTCGATCAGGGCGAGGGAGTGTCGTCGGAAGACCTCGGTTCGATCTTCGACGTCGGCTGGCGCGCGGACACCGCGCGCACGTCTGACCGCGATGACTCCGCGACGACCGGGGCCGGTCTGGGCCTCGCGATTGTGCGAGGCATCGTCGAAGCGCACGGTGGCACCATTCGGGCGCAACGCACGGCCGCCGGCTTTCAACTGGATCTCGAACTGCCGACCGCCGCAGCCGGTTGACCTCATATCGTGCTGGCTGGGCATCATGGAGGGTATGCAGGTCACCACGCAGGCACAGTTGCGGGAGATCGTCGGGCATCCGGCAGAGATCATCGCGAACAAAGCCATGCCGCAGTTGCTGTCGGCGCACGTCGAATGGCTCGCCGCGACACCGATGATCTTCCTGGCCACATCGGACGCGTCGGGCCGCGTGGATGTATCACCCAAGGGCGATCCCGCGGGCAAGGTGGTTCACGTCATCGACGAACACACCATCGCGATCCCCGAGCGCCCGGGTAATCGACGCGTGGACGGTTACGAGAACATCCTCACCAATCCGCACGTCGGCGCGATCGCGGTGATCCCGGGGCGTGGCGACACGTTGCGGGTCAACGGATCGGCACGCATCGTCGACGATGGTCCGTACTTCGACCAGCTCGCGGTCCGCGGCAAGCGACCCATCCTCGCCGTCGAGGTCGACGTCGAGGAGGTGTTCTTCCACTGCTCCAAGGCATTCATGCGGTCCGAACTCTGGAAGCCCGAGACGTGGGACCCCACCAGGGTGCCGAGCACCGCGAAGCTCGCCAAGCAGGTGATGGCGGGCCTCGACGACATTCCGGACGAGGAGTTCGGCGACGACGCGTACCGACCGTGGCTCTACTGAGCTGAGCGCTCGTACGGCGTCTTCTCGCCAGCGGTGACCTCGACATCGAGCTGATTGCCCGCGGGCGGCAGCGGGCACGTGGCGAAGTCGATGAACGCGCACGGCAGATTGGTCGCGCGATTGAAGTCGAGCACCACACGTCCGCCGTTGCGCAAAACTTCGTCGGCGGCGTCGACGGCCAGGCTTCGATTCGCCGCATACGTCGTGATTCCCGAGGTGGCATCTGTGAACAGCACGCTCAGCCCGCCCTGCTTGCCGTTGAAGGCAATGAGTCGACGCTGCTGCCCGTCGTGGTCAAAGACCAGGTCACCGGGGGAGACGTACACGTGGGCCAAGCCCTCCGCGACGGCGCCGACGGTCACCGGCCGAGGCTGTTCGTACGGCTCGAACCGCGCTTCGACGACCCACGCGGGATCGGCGTCATATGCCGGAACGCCACGAAAATTGCGCACCGTGGGCGCGTTCTCGTCGTGCACGCGGATCAGGTAGCCGTCGCCGCGGCGTGCGACCTCGATGTGCACGTCGTCGATGTCCACGACCTCACCCGGGCCGGTCGGTTCGAGGTCGAAATCGCGGGTGTCGAAGGACTCGCCGTCGCCTGGTCGAAGGTGGGCGGTCGGGCCGTCGAACCACCAGGTTCCCGGCAGCCCCTCGAAACGCGACGGTTCCGTGTCGAGCCATTCGAGGCGGTTGATCGACAGCCATCCAAGGGGAGCGGCGAGGTCACGCTCGCGAATGGTGTGCCACTGCTGCCATTCGTCGGCGAAGTCGCCGTCGGCTGGTGTCGTCGAGGTGGACAGTGCTCCGGTCATTCGGTGCTCCCTGAGTCGTCGCGGATGTGACTCCTTCTGCAACGTCGACGACGTCCCAACCATGGCCATTCGCGTTCGCTGGGCGCAACCCTTGACGCCGGGTTCGATCGCTCTGGGCTCACGTTGACGGCGTGCGGGTCAGCCCTCGAGCGCGTCCACGAAAGCGCCCTGCCACACCGTGTCGAACGGGGTGTGCCCCGACACGCGGCCGTTGATGCCTGCCGTGGTGAATTCCTTGGCGAATGCGACAGCCTCACCGATCTCGGCGCCCTTCGCCAACTCGGCCGTGATGGCGGCGGCGAGCGTGCATCCGGCCCCGGAGACTCGCTCTGACCCGACTTTCGGCGCGGCCAGCACGGTCACGTCCGTGCCGTCGAACAGCACGTCGACGGCGTCGTCGCCGGGAAGTTCGACGCCGCCCTTCGCGATGACGTACTTCGGACCGAGATCGGCGATTCGACGCGCGGCCTCAGCGAGATCCTCGACGCTGGTGATCTCGTCCATGCCGGACAGGATCTGCGCCTCGAAGAGATTCGGGGTGACCACCGTCGCGAGCGGAATGATCTTCTCGCGCAACGCGGTATCGGTGTCGAGTGCAGCGCCCGGCTCTTGGCCCTTGCAGATGAGGACGGGATCGACGACGACGTGACGCCAGTCTCGGGCGGCGAGCGCGTCGGCGACGACGTCGATGGTCGCGGGCGTGCCGAGCATGCCCACCTTCACGACGTCGAGATCATGGGTGGCGGTTGCCGCTTCGATCTGGTCGGCGATGACGTCCGGTTCGACGGGTACGAACCGGTGCGCCCACCCGTTCTTCGGATCGAACGAGACGATGCAGGTGATGGTGCCGACTCCGTAGACACCCAACTCCTGGAAGGTCTTCAGATCGACTTGAATCCCGGCGCCGCCAGTCGCTTCCGAACCGGCGATGACATATGCAAAATCAACCACACATCAAGCCTACGACTCCGCAGATCGCGGCCTGAAGTCGCCTTTCACGAGAGCGACGCCGTCTGCCGATCGGCCTACGTCTGAGCCGAGCACAGTCTCGCTTGTCGGTGGTCGACGTCATGATGATTCGCACATGCGGCTCCTGCTGCATCGTGTCGCACGTTGCAGCCGCGGCGAAAGTTTCATCTTGACGAAGGACCAGTCATGACACGCTCGACCAGATCTACCGCTTGTATCGCAGTGCCCCTTGCTGCCGTCGTCATCGTTCTCGGTGTCGGAGGGTGCAAGGAAGGCAAGGTTGCTTCGGCAAGCACCGCCACCGTCACCGAGATCGCGACGGTGACACCGACGACCACGACGGTTACCGCGACCGCGGCGCCCGAGGCCACAGAGACCGAGATGACCACGGACGATACGGCGACTGCCGTCACAGATGCCGATGTCACCGAACCGACAGCCACCGAGCCAGCAACTGTCGACGCGCCGGCCGACGAGACCGGGTCCACTGGGTCGTCGTCGGGGCAGCGCAACGCTCTCTCGAAGGCCCACTCATATCTCGAGATCTCAGGCTTCAGCTACACCGAATTGATCGAGCAACTCGAGTACGAGGGATTCTCGAATTCCGACGCAACTTACGCGGCCGACAACTGCGGGGCCGACTGGACCGCACAAGCGGTACGAAAGGGTAAGTCGTATCTCGAGATCAGTGCATTCAGCCACTCCGGGCTTGTCGAACAGCTCGAGTACGACGGCTTCACAGCCGCACAGGCCGAGGCGGGCGCGACCGGTGCGGGCGTGTGACCGTCACCTGAACGCCCGACGATCAAGCCGGCCGATCAGGCGATCCACACCGTCTTGATGTTGCAGAACTCGTGCATGCCGTGGGACGTCAGTTCGCGGCCGTTGCCTGATCGCTTGATCCCGCCGAATCCCAGTTCGGGATACGAGGTGGTCATGCCGTTGATGAACACCTGGCCCGATTCGATCCGGTCGATGAACTGATCCTGTTCGGCCTCGTCGGTGGTCCATGCGTTTCCGCCGAGGCCGAAGGTGGTGTCGTTGGCGATCGCAATCGCCTCGTCGATGTTCTCGACGCGGTACAGCGCTGCCACCGGACCGAATGCTTCGGCGGAGTAGATCTCCATCTCGTCGGTGATGTCGGCGAGGATCGTCGGTTCGTAGAACCATCCGGGCCGCTCGACTCGGCTGCCTCCGATGAGTACCTTCGCGCCTTTGCCCACCGCGTCGTCGACGAGTTCTTCGAGATCGGTGCGCCCCTGTTCGGTGGCGAGCGGTCCGACGTCGGTGGCTTCGTCGGTGGGATCTCCGATGACGAGGCCGCGGAATCCCTCGGTGAAAGCGTCGACGAACTGGTCGTATACGTCGGCGTGGATGATGAATCGCTTTGCGGCGATACAGGACTGGCCGTTGTTCTGCACTCGTGCCGTAACGGCGGTCTTCGCGGCCGCCGCGATGTCGGCGCTGGGCATGACGATGAAGGGATCGCTCCCTCCGAGTTCGAGCACGGTGTGCTTGACCTCGTCACCCGCGATCGCGGCCACCGACCGACCCGCGGGTTCGCTTCCGGTCAAAGTCGCCGCGGCGACCCGCGGATCGCGCAGGATCGACTCGATCATTCCCGAACCGATCAGGAGCGTCTGGAAGCAGCCCTCCGGAAAACCGGCCCGATGCAGGACGTCTTCGAGATACAGGGCCGATTGCGGAACATTGGAGGCGTGCTTGAGGATGCCGACGTTGCCTGCCATCAGCGCGGGCGCAGCGAAACGCACCGCCTGCCAGAGGGGGAAGTTCCACGGCATGATCGCCAGTACGACGCCGAGTGGTTGGTACCGCATATATGCACGACTGGCGCCAACAGCTTTGGCGTCGGCCTGCTCGTCGGCGAGCATGGCGGCGCCGTGGTCGGCGTAGTAGCGAAAGCCCTTCGCGCACTTCAGTGTTTCTGCCTTGGCCGAGGCGAGGGTCTTGCCCATCTCCTCGGTCATCATGGCTGCGACGCCGTCGGCTTCGGCTTCGAGTAGGTCGGCGGTGGCGCGCAGCCAGGTCGCGCGCTGCTCGAACGAGGTGGTGCGATAGCTCGCGAATCCACTGACCGCTCGGTCGAGCGCCTCGTCGACTTGGTCTTCTGTCAGGGAATCGAACTCCCGGACGATCTCTCCGGTCGCCGGGTTGGTGGTGGCAATGGCCATGTCGCTGGTCCTTCCGCGTCGGGTCCCCTCTCATGCCTACCACTCGTGATCGAAACGTTGCGTCGATGCGGAATCAGCGCGGTGCGGAGGGCGTTGTGCGATCCATGAGCGAACTACCGGAATTGAGCCCGAGCGACTGGGTACGTGATCAGACCAAGAAGATCCTCGAGCAGGGGACGACCGACGGTGTGCTGGTTGCCGATCGTCCCGTCGTGCTGTTCACCACGACGGGTGCCAAGTCGGGGAAGAAGCGCTACACACCATTGATGCGCGTCGAGGAGAACGGCAAGTACGCCATGGTGGCGTCGAAGGGCGGCGCTCCCGAACATCCGGCGTGGTACTTCAACGTCAAGGCGAATCCGCAGATCACAGCCCAGGACGGCGACAAGGTGTACGAGCTCACCGCCCGCGAGGTCGAGGGCGACGAGCGTGAGCACTGGTGGGAGCTCGCGGTGGCCGCGTACCCGCCCTACGCCGAGTATCAGACCAAGACCGACCGTCAGATCCCGGTGTTCGTCCTCGAGTGACGACAGGGCAGTTCCCGCGGGGTGATCTGCATCGCATGTCATGGACCTGAAGTGCCCTTGAGGTTTTATCGTCGACGGTATGCAGTCGCTGTCTGACGTGGTGGATGCTCGCACCGCTTTCACCACCGCGTTTCGTCTTCACCCCGCGGGGGTTGCCATTGTTGCCGCCGAGACTTCCGACGGCCTCGCGGGCCTGACGGTCTCGAGTCTGGCGTCGGTGTCCGTGGACCCGTTCGCCGTGTCGTTTTCCGTGACCAGTTCGCGGGGGAGTGCCGGTGCGGTACTCGGCGCCGACACGATCGGGATCAGTCTGCTCGACGCCCGACACGTCGACGTTGCCGACGCTTTTGCGCGTCCAGGGGCACCCAGATTCACGACGAATCAGGGCTGGACGAGTTTCGAGTCGGGCGAGCCGATCCTGCGCGATGCCCACGCCGCGCTCCGGTGTGTCATCGTCGAAACGATCGCAGTGGGGTCGTCGACCCTCGTCGTGGCAGAAGTGCTCGAGACGCGGCTCGGTTCGTCGACGCAACCGCCGATGGTCTACCGCGACCGCGCTTTCCACACGCTCACCTGATCAGTCCTCGGGCAGCCCTGCGAACGTCTGCTTGATGCCGTTGTACCAACCCATCGACTGGCGCGGGTGACGCCAGCGACCCTTCATCGCGTCGCGCGCGTCCTGATGTGTTGCGTCGCCGGCCTTTTCGGCGTCCTTGAGATGCTGGTCCTGCGCTTTGATGATGTCGTCCGCGGTCGCGCCGTGGTGCGCCAGTCCGCAGGGACCTCCGAGTTGCGTGCAGGTCATGGTTTTCATCGGATCTCCTCAATAAAGGGCCGTGCTTGGTGGTACGGCCGGTTCCTGGTCATAGATTTCTTGGTGCTGCATAGGGATGACGAGTCGGCGGCCTCGAATGTGACCGATCGAGGTCAGGCGCGGTGCTCGTTCTTCTCGCGTCGGACAACGCGGCCGAGAACGTCCTGGTCGGCGCGGAACGTGATCCGGGCGACCATGCCGTCGACCACGTCGAAGTCGAACAGAACCATCGCCGTGCCGCGATGGAACCACGCCGACGCCGGGCGGTCGTCGACGAAGACCGACAACGCGGCCTTGGCGCTTCCGTTGAAGAAGTCGGCGATACTGCGTCGGCCGTCGATCTGCGCGGGGGTGCCGGTGGCTATGGCAACCTCGTCGGCTCTGACCTGGGCGTCGGGGGCCAGGAGTTCGAGAAGACGCTCGAAGTCGCCTTCGCGGGCCGCTGTCATGAACGCGTCGACGACCTCCCAGTCGGCGAGGGCGTCGTCGGCCGCGGGTTGGCGTACTTTCGCCCTTGCTCTCGAGGCGAGTTTGCGTGCGGCGGTGGGCGGAATGTCGAGTGCTGACGCGATGGTCGCGAATTCGAAACCGAAGGTGTCATGCATGACGAACGCGACGCGTTCGGCCGGTGACAGGCGGTCGAGAACCACGGTGAGCGCGATCCCCACTGAATCCGACAGCGCGATCACGTCAGCGGGATCGGGATCTTCGGAGTGCTCGTCGATCGCTGGTTCTGCGGCCTCGGGGATTCGCGCCCGCAGTCGGTCGAGACACAGCCTGCTGGTGACGGTGGTCAGCCAAGCCGGCAGATTTTTGATGTCTGTCTCGGTCGAGGTCATTCGCAGCCAGGCCTGCTGCACCACATCCTGGGCTTCGGCGTCGTCGCCCAGAATGCGGCCGGCCACGCGGAGCAGGCGCGGGCGCTCCGCCTCGAATTCGTGGGCGCGATCATTCGCGTTCAGAACCATGTCGCTACCTCGTCTTTGGTTGGCTTGTCCCAGTCCATTGTGTTCCAGTCCCGGTGTCTTGTTGTTGACTCACACCTTGTTGACGGTTCACAGCACGCACATGTGACAGCTGCGCGGCGAGGACGGGTCACGTCGTCGCAAACCCCCAGCGGATCGCGTCGACGAAGCGGTCGACGTCGTCGGTGGTCGTGTCCCAGGCGGTCATCCAGCGCACCTCGCCGACGCTTCGGTCCCAGTCGTAGAAGTGGACGCGTTCGCGGATGCGGTCGGCGATGTCGACCGGCAATCGGGCGAAGACGGTGTTGGACTCCGTCTTCTGAGTCAACGTGAGCCCGGGCAGTGAGCCGTCGTCGATGCCCTTCTCCAACTCGGCGCGCAGCCGGGCTGCCAACGCGTTGGCGTGCGCGGCGTTTCGGAGACCGAGGTCGTCGTCGAACAGCGCGAGTAGCTGTGCTGAGGTGAACCGCATCTTGCTCGACAGTTGGGTGGTCGATTTCCGGAGGAATCCGACGCCGGGGGCGCGGTCGGGGTCGAGCACCACGACCGCCTCGGCGGCCATGGTTCCGTTCTTCGTCCCGCCGAGGCTCACGATGTCGACACCGGCGTCGGTGAGGAACTCCCGAAACGGTTGCCGCAGAGCGGCGGCGGCGTTCCAGAGCCGCGACCCGTCGACGTGGACTGCCATTCCGAATCGGTGCGCTGTCTCACTGAGTTCGGCGATTTCTGCTGCGGTGTACAGGGTTCCGAGTTCGGTGACCTGTGTGATGCTGACCGCCAAGGGCTGTGCGAGCTGCTCATCGCCGAGCGCGTCAGCTCCTGCTTCGATCTGCGACGGTGTGAGCTTGCCGTCGCCGGTGCTCATGCCGATCACCTTGATGCCCGAAAGACGCTCGGGCGCAGCACCTTCGGAGGTGTTGATGTGTGCGCTGGAAGGCGCGATGACAGCACCCCACCGCGGGAGAAGCGCCGACAGTGCGACGACGTTCGCGCCCGTGCCGTTGAAGAGCGGGTAGACCTCGGCACGATCGCCGAACTGACCACGGACGACGCCGCGGAGACTGCGCGTGTACTCGTCTGCGCCATACGGGGACTGGTGTCCGCCGTTGGCGGCTGCGAGCGCTGCGAGCACGTCGGGATGGATTCCCGCGTAGTTGTCGCTGGCGAAGGAGCGGTGGTTGTCGTCGTGTAGCGAGGAGATGGTCACGCTGTCCACGTTGTCACTCTCGGCGAGCCGACTCAATGTCACTGTCGAGCCGACTCAATCTACGGGCTGCAATACGCGGCGAGGAACTCGGCGAGCAGGCGGGCGGTGACGGGGCGTGGCAATGATTCGACGGCCGCGATGATCGCGGGCATGTCCAGGTCTGACGCGCCACCATGCCGATGCGGGTCGATCCCGGCAGCAATCAGAACCTCTTCCGCTGCCGCACTCGGCAATGCGAGCGCCTGGGCGAGCGTGACGGCTCCGCTGTCGAATGCTCCCGCCAGTTCACGTAGTGCCTCGGGCGCCAGCCGGGCGGGCTCGCCACGCACCTCCTCGGCCGCGAGCGCGAGAACCTCGACGAGTTCGTCGACGACGGAATCGGTGACCGGTGTGATCGTCAGGTGTGTGGTGGCAGGCAGGACCGTGCCATCCGGCTGCGTGAACGCGGGCTGAGCCTGCAGTGCGAATCCGCGGGCCGACACCGCGGAACCCCAGAGGTGGGTGTCGACGGGTTCGGCCGCCTCGGGGTCGGTGCGTACGGCGAGAACCGGTCCCGACGGCGCGCCGACGACGCGTAGCCCGTCGATTCCGTCGATGGATGTGACGACGGCATCGAAGGCATGGCGGATTCGTCCCGTGAGTGCGGCGTACCCGTCGGCACCCAGGGTTCGGCTGACCGCCCATGCCGAGGCGAGTCCCGCAGCGGAGCGGGAGCCGAGCAGCGTCGGATTGACGATCGGGTAGCCGGGCCAGTCGGTGATGGAGAAGAACTGGGCGCGGTGTCGGTCGCGGTCGCGGTGCAGCAGGAGCGACGAGCCCTTTGGCGCGTAGCCGTACTTGTGCAGGTCGGCAGAGAGGCTGGTGACGCCGTCTACTCGAAAATCCCAGGGAGGCAGACCATCCCACCACGCCAGTGCGAATCCGCCGAGGCAGGCGTCGACGTGGAAAGCGAGATCGCGCGATCGGGCGATCTCGGCGATCTCCGCGATCGGATCGAGCACTCCCGTCGGGTAGTTGGGTGCCGAGGCCACGACGAGGATCGTGTCGTCCCGAATGGCATCGGCGATGTCGTTGGCGCGCACCGCAGTCGATGCCGTCGGCACGGGCACCCGGATCGCCTCGACACCGAACAACGCGGCGGCCTTGAGGAACGCCGCGTGTGCGGTCGTCGGCAGGACCATCGACGACTGCCCGGGTGCGGCGCCTGCGCGATCGCGTGCAGCCTTCACAGCGAGCAGGCAGCTCTCGGTGCCCCCCGAGGTGACCGACCCCACGGCGTCCGGACCGTGGAAAGTAGTGCGGCCGAACTCGATCAGGTCGCGTTCCATTGCCGCCACGGAGCCGAAGACAGTCGGGTCGAGTCCGTTGACCGACTGCACCATTCGTGCTGCCGATGCCGCGACTTCGTCGAGCACCTCGAGTCCGGAATCGTAGACGTACGAGAGCACATGTCCGCCGTGCGTCGGCGCATCCGTCGATCGATAGTCAGCCAGTTCGTGCAGAGCCGCGTCGGCTCGATCCTTCAGGTTCGGCGGTTCCTGAGCTCGTGGATCCACCGGGTCGGCTGCGTCGGCGCTGGAGGTCATCGACATGGGTCCTTTCGGGTCACTGAGTGGGGTGCCCCGTCGTGCTGGGGTGAGCTGTCAGAGCGTCGACGCCGGCGTCGTCGCGGTAGCCGCGGAGGAAGAGCAGACTGAATGCGGCGAGTAGCGCCGGCACCAGCGAGAAGGCGAGTGCGATAGCGGTGAGCGCCGAATCCGGTTGTCCGACTGCGGTATCGCCGCTCGACGACACGAACCCGCCGAGCGCGAGAATCAGCAGGAACACGCCCGGTCCGAGAGCGAGGCCCACCGTCTCACAGGCGGTCCACACCCCGGACATGGCACCGCCCCGGTCGTGGCCGGTGGTGCGGCGATCCGATTCGATGATGTCGGGGAGCATCGCGAGCGGGAATGCCTGCATGCCCGCATATCCGACGCCTGCGACCGCCACGGACGCCAGCATCCACCAGCCGGGGGCCCACGTCGCCACCAGCAACGACGCCGTTGCGGCGATGAACAGCACTGACGCCAGGACCAGCCCGGCCACCTTCCCGAATCGGTGTCCGAGTCGATACCAGAGCGGCATCACGATCAGCGCGGGTCCGACCAGCGCGACGAACATGTACGTCAGCGCGGACTTATTGCCGAGGAGATACGTCGCTACGTATTGCGCGCCACCGAGCATGACGGCGCTCGCGAGTGCCTGAATCACGAAGAGTGCGACGAGGAGTCGGAAGTTGCGTACCTGTGTCAGCGCTGCGACACCGTCGCGCAGGCGGGTTCTGGGAGGTTCGGCGACTCGTGACGCCTCAGCGGATCGGGGTGCTGCGCCGAATGTCGCGATGAGCATTCCGGTGCAGAGGACCAGTGCTGCCACGACAGCCATGACCGCGTACCCCACGTGGCCGCCGCCCGCGGCGTCGCGAATCGCCGGACCGCCCGCGCCGACCAGCAGAATAGCGAGCGCGAGGACCGCGATTCGTGTGGTGATGAGGCGGGTTCGTTGGTGATAGTCGTGCGTGATCTCTGCGGGTAGCGCGACGTAGGGCACCTGGAAGAAGCCGTAGGCGATAGCCGTCAACGTGAAGAACACGAACACCCAGGTGGCGGCCAGCGCAGGGGACGCGCTCGGTGGGACGAGGAACGTGAGTACGAACAACGGGACGAGTGCCAGCGCTCCGAAGACCATGAAGGAGCGTCGGCTCCCGGTGCGGGCTGCGCGTGCATCCGAGCGGGCACCGATGATCGGGTTGACCACGACGTCGATGATCTTCGGTGCGACCACGACTATCGAGGCAACCGTCGCCGCAACCGCAAGCGTGTCGGTGAGGTAGTACGCCAGTACCAATCCGGGGAGCGTGCCGAAACCACCCGTACCGACACTGCCCGCGGCATACGACAGCAGCGTTCGACGTCCGAGCACGTCTGCAGGTGCCGCGGGCCGGTCAGCCACGGTATGCCTCGACCCGTTCCCACATTCGGGTGTACGCCTCCGCGGCGGCGAACAGGTCGTCGACGACGCGCGGGCCGTCGACCGGCCCCGCCTGGACGCGAAGGCTCTCGATCCAGTCCGGCAGAAGTCCGTAATGTGCTGTGCCGTCGACGTTCACGTCGAAGACGCGTTTCCCGGAGACCTGCCTGCTGATCTCGGTGACACCGTCGGCTCCGCGGAACGGATACCTCACCGGGTTGCGACTCGCTGACGGTCGCGGGTGTGCCTGGGCGCCGAGACCACCCATGTCAGGGCCGAACCCGACGCCGAAGAAATAGTCGGGACTGCGCTGCTCGCGCAGCACACGCCACGCGGAGAGGTAGTCGGGCGGCAGGTCACCGTGTCGTCCCTTCTCGCCCGGTTTGCCCTCGGCGGGTGTCGCGAACAATCCGACGATGCCGCCGGCGGAGAGAATGCGGCCATAGTTGCGCGGATCGGTCCACGTGTGCGACGAGATCACTCCTGGATAGTGACGCCTGGAGATGATGTCGAGGACGGCTTCGGCCGATTTGGCGCTGAAGTGGTCGATGTCGATGGCCATGTTGCGGTCGATGAGTCCGTTGACCGCGTACGCGCCCAACGACGTCAGCCCGCGAACGTTGCACTGCTGCCCGCGCGGGTAGCCGAGGACCGGGTTGTCCTTCTCTGCGGTCTGGCACTTCTCGACCTGCCACGGATGCCCGTTGGACAACTGCTCGCCGGTGTTGACGGCGGTTCCGGTGACGCCCTGGTCGAATCGCGTTCCGCCGAGCGCGTTGTCGAATTTGTGCGTGAGGATCACCTGGCGAATGCCCATCGACTTCAGTTCGTCGAGTCCTCGATCGATATCGGTGCGCGAGCACAGTGAACGACCGGACACCTCGCGGCACCCGAACGGCTCGGAGATCTCGATGCCGAGAGTCACGGCCACCTTGCCGTCCGCGATGACTCGACGGGCGTCTGCCGCCGAGGACACGATGCGCAGGAATCCCTTTCCGGGGCCACCATTTTGGGCGTCGACGTAGTCGACGAGCTGGTGTAACAGCCGGTGTTGGATGCGCACCGATTCCATCTCGTTGCACGGCTGATCGCCGCGCCAGTACTTCTCGCACAGCACGCGGTTCTGCACGTAGTAGTTCTGGATCATGCGCAGTCCCGACCGCCAGGAACGTTCGATCCAGCGGTAGTAGGTCTGCTCGTGCGTCAGTGAATCCCACCTCGGCCACTGCGAGAACGTCGGCCAGCCGTCGGTGGCGTGCGGGCCGGGGCGCGACAGCACCTGCTCGGACACCGCGGGAATGCCGTCGGGCTCGTGGTCGGGGCAGTCGCGCAACGCGACCGTCACACCCAGCGGATCAAAAGGCTTGCCGCAGTGCAGTTCTCCACCGAGGAACTGCTCGGAAAGCAGATGCGCGTGTGAGTCGACGAAGCCGCGGAGATTGCCCTGGGCGTCGGTGCCACGCATGACGGGACCGGTCACGTCGATCTCCGGTTCGGGAAACGGTCGACATCCCGTCGCAGGCGTGAGCTGTACTTCTCGAGGTCCGCCACTTCCTGCGACGGCGGGTGTCAGTGTGAAGTCGCGACCGCTGCCTGTCACATTCCACTGGGCGCGGGGGCTGACGGTGGGCGTGAGTGTCGGCGTGCCCGCAGTCGCGGTGAGTAGACGTCCGTCCCTACCGGAGAAGAGATAGCTGCCGAGGCCTGCGGCCTTGGCGGTGAACGGCCCGGACTGCCCGCCCACGTTCTTCCCACCTCGATCGGCGATGTGCACGCAGGTGTTCGCCAGGGCGTAGACGTCGCCCGTGACCGCTCCCGCACGTGCAGGGAGAAGGACGGTGAGGGTGCCGACGGCGAGGCAGCACGCGAGGATGAGTGCGGTCGGTGCGACCCGAACGCGGTTGTGTAGGCGAGGCGTCGCCGTTCTGGTCATTCCCGGCACGGTAACCGAGCGCGCTTGTACGCGCCGACTTTTCGATACCGGTGAGCCAAAGTCGGACGTGGTCAGGTCATCGCACCGACGTGCATTTCCTGCGACGACGCTCCGCGACGCGCAGCGGGCCCACAGGCATCATCCCAGACGGGGTATCACTGACACGAGAGCAGAATCACGACGGGAGATGTGATGCCGCGCGAAGGCGAATCACTACAGAAGATGGGGTTCCTCACGATAGGTCGGTTCGACGAGGCCGACCCGAGGGCTGGTCACCTCGAGACGCTGCGCACGATAGAGGCGGCAGAAGAACTCGGCTTCGACAGCGTGTGGTTGCGTGACCGGCACCTGCAGCACGGCATCTCGTCGCCGGTCGCGATGCTGGCGGCCGCGTCGATGCGGACGACGCGGATCGAACTCGGTACGGCGGTGATTCCGCTCGGACTGGAGAATCCGTTCCGCCTCGCCGAAGACCTCGCCACGGTCGATCTTCTCTCCGGCGGTCGTATCAATCCCGGTGTGTCCGTGGGTACTCCGATGAGATACGACGATTTCAAGACCGCGCTCTATCCGGACACCTACGACCGTGAGAACTTCTCCAAGAACCGGGTGCTGCGGCTGCTGTCGCATCTGCGGGGTGAACCGGTGAGTGACTTCGAGGGCACCGTCGGGATCGAGACCTTCTCCCGAAGCGTCCAGCCCCAGTCACCGGGTCTGGCCGGCCGCGTCTGGTACGGCGGCGGACTCGAATCGGCGAAGTGGGCCGCTCAGCACGGACTGAACTACCTGACCTCCTCGGTGGTCAGTATCGAGGGCACGACGTCGCGGGACTTCGCGACGATTCAGGCCGAGCACATCGACGCCTATCGGGCGAACCATCCCGATCCGTCGTCGGCGCGGGTGTCGCAAGGGCTCGTAGTGATCCCGACGGACTCCGCGACACCCGACCAGGTACGCAAATACGAGGCATACGCACAGTCTCGCTTCGAGCGGACGCTGAGCCCGCAGGGTCCGCGCGGAATGATGTTCTCGCCGGACTACGTCGGAAGTTCCGCTGAGTTGGCTGAGAAGCTGTTCTCGCACAAGGGCTTTCAACGAGCGACCGAGGTGGCGTTCGCGTTGCCCTTCACCTTCGACGCGGCAGACTACGAGCAGATCATCACCGACATGGCGCAGCATCTCGGACCAGCGCTGGGTTGGACACCCAAGAGCACCGAGTCATAGGCAGTCGGGGTCATGGGCAGTCGGGGGTCATGGGCATTAGGGTTCACGCCAGGGCGGAGTCGAGGAATCCGGTGATCTCGTCTGTCAGCGCCAGGCAGGCCATGCCGTGTTCGCGTGGTTGGCCACCGAGATCGATCCCGCCGACCACCTGGACCTGCGACGGGTAGAGACCCGGACGCAGGAGGTGCCCCGCGCCGTCGTAGCGGATGTGCCTATCGGCCTGCGACTGTCGGCGGCCGAGCAGCGCGTCGGCCATCTGCTCCGACGGCCACAGGTGATCGTCGGAGCCGCTCACGCACAGGATCGGGCACGCGATCTTCTCCGACGCGATGACCGCATCTGCGGTCTGCGAGCGGTTGCGTGACACGGTGTCGAGGCCTGCACTGTATGCGGGTGCCAACCTCAGCAACGTCGGCTTGTTGCGTGCGACATCTCGCGAGAGATGCCATGCGTTGCTGATCAATTGGGGCATGAGGACTCCGCTCGGCAGCGGCGCGTACGGACACGATTGGCCCCGGTAACTCCACGACGAGGTGTCGGGTATCTCGCCGCCGTCGCCGATCGCCTGCCAGGTCACCGAACTCGGGCTCAACAAGACAAGGGCTCCGACGGGAAGGTCGGGTTCGCGCGCGAGGGTGGCCGCCACGCCTTCGGCTCCACGGGAGATGCCCAGCGCGGCAACCGTGGTCGAATCAACGTCGGTGCGCCGCGACAGCCACGAGATCGCGGTGGCGAAGCGCTCGAGTGGAATGCCTGCGACCGGAACTGCTTCCGGGTCGGCGTCGAGCCAGTCATAGGCAAGGGCGACGATGCCGCGCGATGCCAGTGCGCAGATCGTCGCCCGCTGGGAGTCGTATCCGCCCTCCGAACCACCGAAACAGACCACGGCGCGTCGGGCATGGCCATCGGCCGGCAGTGCGAGAAGGCCCGGTCTGCCGTCGACATCGACCTCGCTGACGCGAACGCTGGGAGCTGTCGCGCACCGGAGTCGCGTGACGACGGAGCGATGCTGGCCTCCGCTCGCCTCGATACGAAGCTGCCACGGTTCCGCGGGAGGAATGAACAGGTCGGCGCGATCGGGTTCGCCGGTGAACGCCATCGCCCAGAGGATGTCGTCGACGGATTGTCCGGTGCCGGCCAGGCGGCCCTGCCAGCGCCAGGGTCTGCCGAAGAGATCCTGGCCGGACACCGACACCGTGAGGTCGGGTATGCCGGCGGCGTCGACGCCGATGGAGAACGGTTCGTCGTGACGGCTGGTCGACGGCGCGCGCACGACGACGCGAGGATCCTGCACGTCAGCGGGAGCGTCGGGCTGGGCGACCGGATCACCCGGACGCGCCGCGACCTGTCGCTTGCCGATCGCGTCGGTGTGCGAGGAGAACCACGCGGGGAAGACCCCGGACACGGTGCCGGCGACACCCAGCAGCGTGAAGGGCACCACCCAGTAGCAGACGATCGACAACGTCGACGCGCCGTCGCGGATCGTCGCGTCGCCCTGTACGAGGGGCGGGATCAGCGACACCACGGTCATCACTCCGAAGACCGCGATCCACATCCACGTCATCGCAGAGGTGATCACGCGGAATCCGTCGCTCCGCGCGACGTCGTCGGTGACGGACGCACGCGCGTACTCGCGGACGAACGGTCGGCCGATCACCATGCCGACGAGAGCGATGAGGAAGATCGCGGCGTTGCCCAGTGGTTGTAGCCAGCGCTCCAGAAACGTGTCGCTGACGGTGAATGCGAGGACGGTGAACATCGCGAAAACCAAGACGGCACCGGCCTCGAGTGTGTGCCAGGGCTGTTTACGCAGCCGCTGCACCGCGACAGCGAGCACGGCCAGGCAGAGGGCGACGATCACGGCGACGCGAAACGAGGTGTTGCCTACCAGAATCCAGTAGATGATCCAGGGGGAGAAGCCGATCAGGAATCCCATGAGGCACTCGATTCTCGGTAACGGACCGGCCGGTGGCGACCCCCACCGGCCGATCTTACGGCTGGTCCCGGCGGTGCGGGACCGAAACGCGCACCGCATCCGCGACGATGCGGTCGACGACACGCACATCCACCGCACAGATCGTTGTCAGCGCGCTTCGGTAGGGTGCTCCGAGTGACTTCGAGTGCATCCGAGACGGTTTCCGGAATCAAGTCGGTCAACGCGCGCCTGGCGGACGAACTCCAGGTCGGCGAGCATCAGGTAGCCGCGGCGGTCAGACTCCTCGACGAGGGGTCGACCGTCCCGTTCATCGCGCGCTACCGCAAGGAGGTGACCGGCTCGCTCGACGACGCGCAACTGCGCCTGCTCGACGAACGGCTGCGTTACCTGCGTGAACTCGACGAACGACGAGCCGCTGTGCTCGCCTCGATCGAGGAGCAGGGCAAACTCACCGACGAGTTGCGGAACGCTCTGCTGGCCGCGGAGACCAAGTCGCGCGTCGAGGACATCTACCTGCCGTACAAGCCCAAGCGCCGAACCAAGGCGCAGATCGCCCGCGAGGCGGGTCTCGAACCGCTCGCCGACCGATTGCTCGCCGATCCATCACTCGACCCCGCCGTCGCCGGAGCCGAATTCGTCTCCGACGCGGTGACCGACTCCGCTGCGGCGCTCGAGGGTGCCCGACACATCCTCATCGAGCGGGCCAGTGAAGATGCACAACTTGTCGGCGAGGTGCGCGAGACGTTCTGGCGACAGGGATCGTGCGCCAGCGCCGCGCGGTCGGAGGAGATCGCGAAAAGCGCTGCGGGACAGAAGTTCCGCGACTACTTCGATTTCGCGGAGCCGCTCGACGAGATGCCGTCGCACCGAGTCCTCGCCGTGTTGCGTGGTGAGAAGGAGGGTGTGCTCGCGGTCGACTTCACCGGCGGCGACGACGAGGGTTATCAAGCGATGGTCGCGGCGAGTCTCGGCGTCGACCTGTCCGGGACGGGCGCCGCGTCGACCTGGCTGGCCACCACCGTGCGCTGGGCATGGCGTACCAAACTCATGATCTCTACCGCCGTCGACGCTCGGGTCCGCCTGCGTCAGCGTGCCGAGGACGATGCTGTCGCGGTGTTCGCGAAGAACCTGAAAGACCTGCTCCTGGCGGCACCCGCGGGTAACCGCACCACTCTCGGTCTCGACCCGGGGTTCCGTACCGGCGTCAAGGTCGCCGTGGTCGACGGCACCGGAAAGGTGCTCGATTCGTGCGCCATCTATCCGCATCAGCCGCAGAAGCAGTGGGACACCGCGAAAGCGACGTTGGCAGCGTTGGTGGCGCGCCACGGCGTCGAACTGATCGCGATCGGAAACGGTACGGCGTCGAGGGAGACGGATTCTCTTGCCGCGGAGCTGATCTCGGACATCTCGGCCTCGGGTACGCGGCCGCCGATCAAGGCAACGGTGAGCGAAGCGGGAGCGTCGGTCTACTCGGCGTCGGAGTACGCGTCGGGTGAGCTACCCGACCTCGACGTCTCGATCCGAGGTGCGGTGTCGATCGCGCGCCGCCTGCAGGATCCCCTCGCGGAGCTGGTGAAGATCGACCCGAAGTCGATCGGCGTCGGCCAGTATCAGCACGACGTCACGCCGGGCACGCTCGCGCGCAGCCTCGACGCGGTGGTCGAGGACGCGGTGAACGCGGTCGGCGTCGACCTCAACACCGCGTCGGTGCCGCTGTTGGCCCGAGTGTCCGGTGTTACCCCGGCACTCGCCGAAGCCATCGTCGGACATCGGGATGCCGCAGGTCGCTTCCGCAGTCGCGGGGCACTGCTCGAGGTTCCTCGATTGGGGCCCAAGGCATTTGAGCAGTGCGCGGGATTCCTGCGGATCACCGACGGCGACGACCCGCTCGACGCGTCCGGCGTGCATCCCGAGGCGTATCCCGTGGTGCGTCGCATCCTCGACCGCACAGGCCTCGAACTCGCAGAACTCATCGGCGACGAGCGCTCGCTGAAGTCGTTGAAGCCCGCGGAGTTCGCCGACGAGAGGTTCGGCGTGCCGACGGTCACCGACATCCTCGGCGAGCTCGAGAAGCCGGGACGCGATCCGCGCCCGGCCTTCACCACCGCGACCTTCGCCGCGGGCGTCGAGAAGGTCTCCGACCTCCAGCCCGGCATGGTCCTCGAGGGTGTCGTCACCAACGTCGCTGCGTTCGGCGCATTCGTCGATGTGGGCGTGCACCAGGACGGGCTGGTCCACGTGTCGGCCATGGCGAATCGGTTCGTCTCCGACCCGCACGAGGTGGTCAAGTCCGGCCAGGTGGTCAAGGTCAAGGTCGTGGAGGTCGACGTCGATCGACAGCGCATCGGTCTGAGTCTTCGACTCGACGACGAGGTGCGCACACCGGGCGGCGATCGCGGCGCGCGCCGCAACGAGGCCCGCACCGGTCAGGATTCGCGCCAAGCCCCTCGTGGCGGGGCAGCGAACGGACGCGGCGGAAACGACGGCCGCTCCGATCGAGGTCGTGCAGGCAACGGGCAGGCTCGTGGCGGTCAACCGCGCGGGGGTAAGGGACGTGACGGCAAGGGGCGAGATCGGCGGGAATCCCAGCCGATCAACGGATCGATGGCACAGGCGCTGCGCGACGCGGGCTTCGGCAAATGACGCGGCTTACGTCACAGCGTGAGTGAGCCCGGCGAGCCGATGACGTCCCGTGGCGCGCCGTTTCCGGTCATCACGGTTGCTGCGGTCGTCATCCGCGACGCCAACGGCCTGTTGCTGACGGTCCGGAAGAAGGGAGCCGTCCGATTCATGCTGCCCGGCGGTAAGCCCGAACCGGGGGAGGATCGTCGACGCACCGCGCTGCGCGAATCGCTGGAGGAATTGTCGGTTGCGCTACGCCCCGACGACCTCGTCGAACTGGGTGTGTTTCGCGCCGACGCCGCGAACGAGGTCGGTCATCTCGTCGAAGCCACGGTGTTCGAGCATCCGTACGTCCGCGTCGACGCGCCTGCCGCCGAGATCGCAGAACTTCAGTGGATCGACATCGCTTCGACGGATACCCCGCTGGCGCCGCTGCTCGCCGACCACATCATCCCGTTGTTGCTGGCTCGGCGCTGACATCACCGAGCGCTTCGGCAGCGACGACCGGCTCCGGCCACCGCGGACTGATGCTGTCACCCGACGACACCCCACGAACGCGACGCATGAGCCAGGGATAGAGAAAAGTGCGCGCCCACTCGACGTTGTCACGCCGCCGTTGCTCACGTGTCGGCACGGGGAGTGGCGCCAACGGGGGCACGTCGATGCTGTGCGGTGCGCCGATCAACTCGAGCACCTCGGCTGCCATGCGTGTGTGTCCGAGCGACGACATGTGCAGTCGGTCGGAGTCCCACATCCGATAGTCGTCGTATCCCGCCAGCCGCCAGAAATCGAGGATGCGCGCACCCTGGCGCTCAGCGATCGCCCGCAGCAGCTCGTTGTAGATCGCGCTCCGGCCGCGCGTGAGCCGGAAGATGGGAGCCCAGCCTGCGTCGTACGCGGTGAACACGACGACAGTTGCACCTGTCGAGAGCAGTCGGGCCAGCGCTGCCTCGTAGCGGGACATCATCGCGTCGAGGTCGACCGAACCACGCATCAGATCATTTCCACCCGCGTAAATCGTGATCAGATCCGGCTGCAGCGATATGGCGCGGTCGATCTGCTCGTCGAGCACCTGATCGAGGAGCCGGCCACGGATCGCGAGGTTGGCGTAGCGCAGCGACGGGTTGTCGACGGCGAGTTGTTCTGCGACACGATCGGCCCATCCGCGTAACCCGTTGGGGCGGGTGGGATCCGGATCGCCGACCCCCTCCGTGAACGAATCACCAAGTGCCACATATGTGTTCCAGCCCACAGAATCGACCTCCTGATGTCCCAGTGCGACTAACGACGAGGCTACGACGCGACTCGTAGTGCTGTCACATCGTCGTTCGGTCGGTCTGAGTGGCGCCGTGGGCCGTAGCGTGGCACGCATGCCGATTCTCAACAAGGACATGACCCTGTGCATCTCGCTCGCCGCGCGGCCGTCGAACATCGGCACGCGGTTTCACAATTATCTCTACGACGAACTCGGCCTGAACTACATCTACAAGGCATTCACCACCACCGATATCGACGGCGCGATTGGCGGTGTTCGTGCACTCGGCATTCGCGGGTGTTCGGTATCGATGCCGTTCAAAGAAGCGGTGATCGAGCTTGTCGACGAGGTGGAAGAGTCTGCCGCGGCGATCGACTCCGTGAACACGATCGTCAACGACGACGGTCACCTCAGGGCGTCGAACACCGACTACGAAGCGGTGGCCACACTCATCGCAGACATCGATCCTGCGTCGTCGGTGGTGGTGCGGGGATCTGGCGGAATGGCGAAAGCCGTGGTTGCGGCGTTCCGTGGCGCAGGCTTCGACGATCTGACGGTGTGGGCTCGCAACGCTGCGGCCGGTCAGGAGTTGGCAGCGAAGTACGGCTACCGTGCGGCGGATACCGAGCAGGCCCCGGGACCGCAGATCCTGGTAAACGTGACTCCGCTCGGCATGCGAGGTGCCGACGAGGACGTGCAGTCGTTCGACGACGACGAGATCGCCGCTGCTGATCTCGTGTTCGACGTCGTCGCGTTGCCCGACCAGACGCCGCTGATCCGCGCGGCGTCGGCATCAGGGACCCCCGTGATCACCGGAGCGCAGGTCATCGCACTACAGGCGGCGGCGCAGTTCGAGAAGTACACCGGCCGGGTGCTGACCGCAGAACAGGTCACCCGAGCGTCGGAGTTCTCGCGCGCCGAAACGTGATCGTGACCATGCCTGCGAGTGAACGGTAATACTCTTGCGTCACACTGGCCTCTTGAATCACATCTGTCACACAGGGTGACGGACGTGGTGCCACCGACTCACAGTCGGACCGTTCATCGAGAGGACCGTCGACCATGCTCCGAACCCGAGCGGGTGCACGCAGACTCGTCACCGCGGCGCTTGTGGCGACTTCCGTCGGCGCTTTTCTCGTCTCCGGCGAGGGACGTGCGACCGCGGCGCCGTGCGCAAATGTGGGCAACGGCTCGCTTCCCGATCTCGGCAGCGCATCCGGGTCTCTGGGCGGAACGGGCTCCCTGGGGACCGGCTCGCTGGGCTCGGGTTCGGGTTCTGGCTCGTCCGGCGCGCGACCGGGCCTCGGAACCCAGGGGCCACTGCCCATCTACGTCACGCCACGCGCCCGCACGGTGTCGTGGGTGACCGGGCCGCGCAGCATCAACAGCACCTTCAACCGGTTCACGATCAGCGGCACCGATCTCGGAATCTCCTGGGACAACGGCTCCGGGCAGACGCTGATGGCGTTCGGCGACACCTTCGGCGACTGCAACGTAGTCGGTCAGGAGTGGCGACACAACACGCTGATGCGGACCCGCGACACCAAGTTCGACGACGGCGTGAGCGTCCCGCCCGGTATCCCCGGAGATGTGCAGTCCGGGAGTCCCGTCGACGCCGCACGCCCCACCTATGCCCGCGAACTGATTTCAGCACTCGGTGTCAGTCCCATCGAGACGACGACCATCCCCACCGCTGCGATGTCGCTGCCATGGGGCTCGGGGTATCGGCAGTACATCAACTTCATGTCGGTGCGATCGTGGGGTTCAGCGGGGCACTGGGTGACCAACTACTCGGCCGTCGCCCACTCTGACGACAACGGACAGAACTGGACGGTCGATCGCGACACCATCCTCGTGAATTCGCCAGTGGCCGCGGCACTTCCGTTCGACCTGCCGCCCGCGGAGCCCAACAACGGAAAGTTCCAGCAGAACGCCTACGTGCGCGGGCACGGCGCGCAGGACGAGTACGTGTATCAATTCGGCACGCCCAACGGACGATTCGGCGCAGGCTTCCTCGCACGGTTCAAGCCGACCGAAATCCTCGACGTGACCAAATACAAGTACTGGGCAGGTCGCGATCGTAAGTGGGTCGACAAGATCGCCGACGTTCCCGACGACGGATCGGCGATCGTCGTGCCCGCTCCCGTCACGGAACTGTCGGTGGCGTGGAGCCCGTACCTGAACAAGTACATGATGCTCGACGGCGACAACGGGATTCGCATCCGCACAGCGGATCGACCAGAAGGTCCGTGGAGCGCCCCGACCTACCTCGTGGAGCCGGGCGCCGTCGTCCTGTACGGACCCATGATCCAACCGCACTCGCCCGCAGTCGTCGGGTCATCGCCGGATTTGTTCTTCAACGCCTCGCGCTGGAGCGACTACAACGTGATGCTCGTGCGCGCCGACCTCAGCAAGGTGCCGCACTGAGGGCGGTGTCTGCCGCGGATGTCAGTCGAAGAGCCTGCGGAAGACGTTGGTTTCGGCGAGGTCCATCAGTTCGTCGCCGCGCCCGGAGAGAACGGTTCGGATCGCATATAGCGTGAATCCCTTCGCCTGCGCCGCCGACACCGTTGGCGGAATCGACAACTCCTGACGTGCGGTGACGACGTCGAGCAGTGCCGGTCCGTCGTGAGCGAGGAACTCGCGCACCGCGGAGTCGAGGTCGCCTGGATTCTCGACGCGGTCACCCTTGATGCCGATCGCACGAGCCAACGCGGCGAAGTCGGGGTTCTCCAGGTCGGTTCCGAAGCTCACGAACCCCGCAGCCTTCATCTCCAACTCGACGAAGTTCAGCGACGAGTTGTTGAAGACGACGATCTTGACCGGCAGCGCGTTCTGCGTGAGCGTCAGCAACTCGCCGAGCAGCATGGCGAGGCCGCCGTCGCCCGCCATCGCGATGACCTGCCGTCCGGGGAAACTCGCCTGCGCGCCGACTCCCTGCGAGACGGCGTTTGCCATCGACCCGTGCGTGAAGGAGCCGATCAGCCGCCGCTTCCCGTTCATCTCGAGGTATCGCGCCGCCCAGACGACCGGTGAGCCGACGTCCGGGATGAACACGGCGTCGTCGGTGGCGTGGTCGGAGAGCAGCTTTGCCAGATACTGCGGGTGGATCGGTGTCTTGCCGTCGTTCACGGCGAGATCGTTCAGCGACCCGCGTGCCTTGACGTAATGCTCACGCGACGAAGTCAGATGCTCCGAGCTGCGGTTTCGGTCGATGAGTGGCAACAGGGCCGGGATCGTGTCGGCGACGGATCCGACAAGCCCGACGTCGACCGGTGTGCGTCGACCGATCTGCTCGCCGCGGATATCGAGTTGGATGATCGTCGCCTTGGAGGGAAAGAACTGCTGATACGGAAAGTCGGTGCCCAGCATCAACAAGGTGTCGCATTTCTCGATGGCGCGATACCCCGAGCTGAAGCCGAGCAGTCCGGTCATCCCGACGTCGTACGGGTTGTCGTACTCCAGAAACTCCTTGCCGCGCAGCGCGTGAACAACCGGGGCTTGCAGAGCCCCCGCCAATTCGACGACGGCGTCATGCGCACCGGCAACACCCGCGCCACCCAGGATGGTGACCTTTTCGGCAGCATTCAGCGCTGCCGCGACATCCTGCAACTGGGCGTCGGTGGGGCGGACGATCCTGTCGATGGCGCGGATCGGCGCGCCGCCCTGACGGTGATGCTCTTTCTCGAGGAAGATCTCGCCCGGGATCACCAGAACGGCGACACCTCGTCGTTCGACGGCGGTGCGGATCGCGATGTCGAGCAACCGTGGCAATTGTGCTGGGGTGCTGACCATTTCGCAGAAGTCGCTGCACTCGACGAACAACTGCTCGGGGTGGGTCTCCTGGAAGTACCCGCTGCCGATCTCCGCGGCGGGGATGTGTGCAGCGATCGCGAGCACCGGAACACGACTGCGCTGAGCGTCGAACAGACCGTTGATCAGGTGCAGGTTGCCCGGCCCGCAGCTACCGACGCACACTGCGAGTTCGCCGGTCAGTGTCGCCTCCGCCGACGCGGCGAATGCGGCACCTTCCTCGTGGCGCGCGTGGACCCATTCGAGCCGCTGATCCTTGCGTAATGCGTCGGTGAATCCGTTCAACGAGTCGCCGGGGATTCCGTAGACCCTCCGTACTCCGGATCGGTCGAGCGTCTCGATGATGTTGTCGGCCACGGTTCGTGCCACGTGCACACTCCTTGATCGGGGACGGGCGTTCAGTTCGGCGTGCTCGGATCCCATCGTAGGCACGGCGCGGGCGATACCCGCTGCGTCGGTGTTGGTCAGGCACCCTCTCGGATCACCCGCGGGCCGATGGTCTCGGCACCCAAAGCCTCTACCCGAGAACGCAATCCGCGATCAGCGGTAACCACCGCGACCCGTCTGTCACGGTTCTCCGACACCACGTCGACGATGGCGTCGTCGCCCGACCCCGGCGCCTCGACGACTCCCACTCCCGGCCGACCGGCCGCTCCGCGGGCGCGTCCCTCGACGACCACCGTGATGTCGATGGGACCGGGCAAACCCGGCACGCCGGTGGGGGCGAGCGGTGCCACGGAGTCGAGGAGACGTTCGGTCGCTGCCCGACGGTCCCGCCACCAACCGTCGGGAACCGAACCGACGACATTGGCGGCGTCGACGACAAGGAGGGGAAGTGAGGGAGCTGGCGCGTCGTCAGGGCTCATCTACTCATCGAATGCGCCCGCGGGCATCAGGTCAAGTGCACAAAAGGTCGCACACCACGTCGTGTGACGGGCGGGTACGTACTGCAGCAGAGACAAGAATCTCAGTGAACCCAGACTATGAAAACCCGCGACGGTTATATGCGCTCCAGGTACTCGCGGATGCCTAGGCCGATGGACCGCATGCTCCCGAGAACCTCGTCACGCGGGTCGGTTCCGAGTGGCCAGTTGGCGAGCACCGCGTACCCGATTGAGCGACGGCTTCTGTCGTGGCGGACGCAGCCTATGTCAATCCGGGCATCCGAGATAGTTCCTGTCTTGTTCCACAGTTGGAAGCCGTTGTCGAGTTCAGTGTGCGCCAACGGATCAAGGCCGAAACATTGCGCGACCATCGAAAGATCGGTATTAACGGCGAGCCATTCTCTGATCTGAGCAGACACGTCGGCATTATGGATTTCTCCCGCCTCTATCCGACGGACCAACTCGCACAGCTCGGCAGCAGTTCCGCTCGAAAGTGTCAGAGCGTCATCGACAGGCCGATTCAAGCGAACGCGGTCTCGCATTCCATCTCTACGAACCCCAGTTCGCGGGTCGCTTCCTGGACAGCACGAAGCCCGATTCTTCGCAGGAGCATATTCGTGGCTGTATTGTCGCTGACTGCGCCGATGAGCAGGCACAGGTCGTCTATGCGCATCTCCTTCTGCTTCATCAAGTACAAGATCCCTGAGTCTGCAACCACGTCTGCAGCAGTGGGGGTAATCGTCTGCATGGCGTCTAATGTGCCCACTGATATCTGACGAGCGACCTCAGCGAGGAGAAACGTCTTACCAACGCTTGCGGTCTTCAGGAGCCGGCCCGGTGCGTGCTCGGCGATCACTTTTGCTGTATCGGCTTCGATCAAGCGGACCGACCACTCGGCGGATTCTGTTAGCACCGGAAGCTCCAGCATGCTCATGACAACTCCTGACTCACCGGCGTTGAGTCGACAGATTTCTGACCGAACTTTTTTCGAAGGGCGTACGCACACAGAACAACAATGAGGCTTAGGATGCTCGTTAGCAGCTGGATGCGTTGGTCTGCTTGTAGAAGCATGGCGATCAATACCGCGACGAAGCAGATTATCACCGCGATGGTGAGGTAGGGAAAGAACCACATTCTCAACGTGATCTTGGACGGATCTTCAGTCTCGAGTTGCCTACGTATTCGCAGCTCGGAAAAGCCGATCATGATGTACATGAAGATCGCGACGACACCGCATGAATTTACGAGGAAGAGAAAGACGGAGTCAGGGGCGAAGTACGCAATTATGACTGAAATCCAGCCCACCACAGTACTCGCGAATATCGCTCGTGTCGGAACGCCACGTGAACTGGTTCTTACCAATGACTTCGGAGCGTCGCCGTGAGAGGCGAGGATGCGGAGCATTCGCGAAGAGGTGAAGATGGATGAATTAAGAACCGACAGTACTGCGGTCAGAATGACGAAGTCCATGACGATGTCGGCACCAGGTATGCCCATCTTCTGCAGTGCTGCTACATATGGGCTAGATAGAACTGAAGCGTCGTCCCACGGAAGAATGCAGACAACCAGGAATATCGAGCCAACGTAGAAGAGGATGATGCGCCAGATTACACCGGTTGTTGCGCGCGCAACAGATTTTCCCGGTTCCTCACTCTCGGCGGCGGCGATGGTGACTATCTCGGCCCCGCCGAATGCAAAGATTACGACAACGATGGCGCTGAAGACTGCGCTGATCCCGTTAGGTGCGAATCCGCCATGTGAAACAAGGTTGCTTAATCCGGTTGTTTCGCTAGGCCACACGCCGAGAACCCACAGAATTCCGAGTGTTATAAACGAGACGATAGCGGCAACTTTGATCCCCGAAAACCAAAACTCAAACTCGCCAAACCACCTGACCGAGACCAAGTTCGTGGCGGTCATAACTGCTAAGAGGACGATTGCCATCATCCATAATGGAAGTCCAATCCATTCTGATAGAATTTTAGCTCCGGCGACCGCCTCTACGGCGATTATGATTACATAGTAATACCAATAGAGCCAGCCGAGGGTAAATCCAGCCCATGGTCCGATCCCGATACGGGCATAATCTGCGAAGGCGCCAGCTTGTGGCTTGGCGACAACCATCTCGCCGAGCATTCGCAGCGTGCAAAGAACGAGAATGCCGGCCAGGCAATATGAAAGGATGGCGGCAGGGCCTGCGGTTTTAATTACTGCGCCGCTACCAACGAAGAGGCCAGCTCCGATCGCGCCGCCAATGGCGATCATTGTCATGTGACGTGTCTTAAGGGCCCTCGTGAGATCCGAAGGTGTCTGCGATTGTGAAAGCATTGGACTCGATTCGGGAAGAGGTCAGACGCTGAGTGGGACTAGGGTTGATTCTCCGGATTCAGATACTATCTCTGTAACGCTTTGCGCGCGTCGCGCGGTCGCCCAATTTCTGAAACCCGATTCGGACCGGATCGTATAGACGGCCGGACGCGGTAGTGCGTTGTAGGTGTAGTGGCTGGAGAAGTAGTATCCACCGGTTTCGGGTATTGCGATTAGATCACCCGGCCGTATTAGTGGGAGGCCACGGTTTACCGCAAGCATGTCGCCAGTAAAGCAAGCTGGCCCGGCTATATCCTGAAGACATATGTTTTCGGACCGTTGTTGCCCCTTCGAGTCGTAGACCGAAATTCGCAGCGGCCATTCGCCTGGTGCGAAAACGGTTCTCGTTGCTACCTGGACGCCAGCGTGGGTCACCGCAATGTGCCTTCCACCTGCTATTTTGGTGTACTCCACTCGAGTGACCAGTGTGCCGGCCTTTGCGGTCAGGGCGCGACCGAACTCGGTGACGAGTTCGAATGTTCCGTCGAATAGCTCCGGTGCCACTGCAAATAACGCAGCTCGGTGGTCCGCAAAGGTTGGAGTGACTAGATCAGAGTCGAAATTCACGGGAAGCCCTCCGCCAACGTCTATTCTGGTGACCTGTTGGAACCCGTTTCGTGCAGTGATCGAGTGAGCCAGTTCGACGATTAGTCGTACACCCGCTGCAGCATGGTCGAGACTAAGCCCTTGCGAACCGCTGTGTACGTGCAACTGCGTCAGCCAAGGTCGTGTTGCGAACGCTTCAATAATCTGCTCGCGGTTATCTGCAAGACCTATGCCGAATTTCGACGTTCGGGTGGCTGTGCTCGTGGCTCCGATAGCGCCCGCCCCCGTTTGGGGATTGATTCGGATGCCTATGGGTGATCGAGGTGGTCCTGCATGTGAGATCGCTGCGTCGACCCGCGCTAGCTCTTCGAAGCTGTCGATATTAAAGCTGATGCCTAGTTCCAACGCCCGTTTGATATCGGTATCGGTCTTGGCGGGCGAGTCCAACACAATCGATTCGGGGGCGAATCCTGCAGCAAGTGCTAGTGCGAGCTCGCCGGGGCTTGCGACCTCGCAGCCGAACCCATTGCTGGCGAAGTGCGCGAGCACAGGCCGAAGGGTGATCGCCTTAGCGGCGACGGTGTGCAGAACGGAGTGCCCGCCTCTATAAGCGGAAGTTAAGGCGAACATCAAGTCGTCGATCGTGTCTAGGTCTATGACACCGCACATCGGGTGGTTGTCGTCGAGGAGCGCTTTGGTAGCGATCCCGGCGACAACTTCCGATCGACGCCGTATGAGGGTTTCGGGCGTCGGCGTCGCATCGCCGACATTGTTCGTGAAGTCAAGCATGGATAGAGCCTATTGATGCCGGAGCCATGTCAAGTCGATCGAGGATGAAGACTTTTAGGCCGTTGTTCGTTGTGTGTGGAGGTTCGCCGATTCGCGGGCGGGAGACTTGGTCGAGATGCACTATGAGCGACGTCCTAATTTGTGCGAATCGGAGGTGTTGGGCGGGAGGCGAGCGCCAAGGGACTCATGCCATACGAGAAGCGCTAGTGCGGCACGGAGCCGGGCCGTCGCAGATTGCAGATCGAGGCTCGCGAGGGCGTTGATTCGCTGCAGTCGATACCTCATCGAATTGGCATGTATACCCAGCGTGCGGCTCGCCTCCGCTAGGTTGCCGGGGTGCAAGAGCGACGCCGAAACCGTAGCGATGAATTGAGTGCCGTGCTCCGCGTCGTGATCGCGTAGGACTTGGAGGGGTGAAGTGAGTTCGCTAGCAAGGGGCGCCAGTTGTTCGGCCGCCCTTATGAGGGCGAGTTCATCAGAGACTGAGGAGGCCGTCAGCATCACCGGTCTTGGTGGTTCGAGGTCAGAGGTTGGCCTCAGCGCCGACGCTTCCCGGATCTGTCGTGCTTCGGTTGCCGAAGCGGGCAGTTCGGAGAGGGCAGCGGTCGCTGCTCCAACGGCAATCACATAGGAGCCGACACCGACCACTCGAGACAAGCGCTCGGAGAGCATGGACGCGACGTCCTCCGCATCCTGTTCGGTTTCGTCCAGTGGCACGACTGTGAACAATGCGCTCCCGATACTCGCCGATCTGACACCGTCACGAAACGCCTGCATGTGGAACATGATTTTGCGTGATAGCTCTGTGTCTTCCCCCAGAGCGACGACGCTGTGCCTGTCGGTCGGCCGGAGTCCGAGCGGTGCCGCAGCGATCTCTTCACCTAGCCCGGTTGTCAGCGCTGCGGCGAGAGCAGATTCCCGCAACCGGAGTTCATACTGAGCGTGCAGGATCTCACGTAACAGCATCGCAGTGGCCGTCTGTTTGGTCTCCAGTAGGAGTCGGCGTAAAGAGCTGCGATCGGTGTCCATGTCAAGAGTCGACCAGATTGTTCCGAGGACCTCGTCCTGAGATCGGAGTGCAATCACCATCCGAGCCGGTTCTCCGTCCCCTGCCTCGCGCACGACGACATCGTCGGAGCGCCATACCGCAGGCAGGAACCCGGTGGCCATGAGATGTTCGACGCGCCACTCCGGTACGGCTCCGCGGAGAATGGTTTGGTTGCGTATGGAGTCGACTTCTCCGCTTTCGACGGCGTATGCGAGGACCCGCGACTGCCTATCTTCAATTGTCACGGCGGTAGAGCTACTCGTGCTGATCCATCGAGCCAATTCCTGCAGGGTGTCGACTCGTGGTGCCGGTGCTTCGATGCGACCCGCATCGACGAGTCTGATCATTGCCCTGAACAGTTCCGTCCACCCCGTCCATCGTGATCGACGAAGGATAGGCACCCCATCGAGCTGTTGCAGGCTGGTGATCGACCTATCGATGGACGTGTCAGGAGGCACAATGATCGCCGCCGAAGTCCTCGTTTCGTGCAGGATTGACAGGAGTTCGAACTGGTTTCGAATAGGTGTGGAGACTAGAACTAGAGCCTCCGAGTAATCTCGGAGAACTCCGGGTTCGTACAAGACGACGGTTGTGACCTGTCTGTTTTCGTCACCTTCGTGGCCGATCTCAAGCGGAACGATCATGCCCGCCGCGCTGGATATCAGCGCCGATAGCGCAACAGACCTGTTGTTCGCGTCACTCACAATCTTTGCGATTCACGATGCACATCCGTGACACAGTACCTTCGGCCACATGGGCTTCACCAAAGCCGAACTGGCAGCGTGTAGCGATCGGCTGGTTCCCGACCTCATCGGGCCGGGGTGCCGGTTGCTGTTCGTCGGTATCAATCCCGGTCTGTGGAGCGCGGCAACCGGCGCGCATTTCGCCCGACCGGGCAACAGATTCTGGCCCGCGCTGTACCGAGCGGGCATCACAGACCACGTTGTCGACGCGTCGGCCGGGATGAGTGATGCCGATCGCGAGCAGGTCATCGGCGCCGGCGTCGGGATCACCAACGTCGTCGAAAGGGCAACGGCGACAGCGGCAGAACTCGACAAGGCAGAGCTCGTCGCGGGCGGCGAACGCCTGCGCGCGCGGGTCGAACACATCGGTCCTGCGGTCGTGGCCGTTGCAGGTATCACCGCCTACCGCGCCGCATTCGGCGATCGCCACGCACACCCGGGCGAGCAGGCCGAACGCTGGGGCACCGCCCGGGTGTGGGTGGTGCCCAACCCGAGCGGACTCAACGCACACGAAACCGTCGACACCCTCGCGGCCGCGTATCGCGTCGTCGCTGTCGAGGCTGGAGTGGTGAAGGCGGGAGTGCCCGACAGCTGAGTCGGTGCTGTCCGCTGAGTCGGTGCTGTCCGTGCACCTGTCAGATGTCGTTGGACGACAGTTCGCGTCTGCGCACCGACAGCAACTCGACCTCGGGGCGCGCCGCCGCGAACCGCTCCACCGAATCGAGGATGTCGACGACATGCCCCCGATTGGCGGCGACGAGCGACACCCCGATCGTGGTGCGACGATGGGCGTCGAGATGGTCGACCTCTGCGACCGACACCGAGAAACGTCGTTTGCACTCGGCGATCAACGGGCGGACAAGCGAGCGTTTCGTCTTGAGCGAGTGCACGTCACCGAGCAGGAAGTCGAATTCAGCGATACCAATCCACATCGCGACTCATGCTACGCAGGCGCGATCGGTTCAGTCACCGGTAATTTTTGGTCAGTCGCCGGTCTTCATCAGTCACTGGGTCCGATGAGTTCTGCGACGTGATCGGGAACGTACTTCGACAACGAGCGCGGCGGGCGATGATAGTTCCCGCTCTCGATCGGCTTCTTCGGCAGCGAGACCTGCGGGCGCGGAACCTCTTGATAGTCGATGGTGGAGAGAAGGTGCGACATCATATTGAGTCGCGCATGCTTTTTGATGTCGGATTCGACGACGAACCAGGGGCTCAGCGCGGTGTCGGTGTGCACCATCATCTCGTCCTTCGCGCGCGAGTAGTCCTCCCACCGATAGACGGACTCCAGGTCCATCGGGCTCAGCTTCCACTGCCGCACAGGGTCATTCATTCGCGAGCGGAACCGGCGCAGCTGCTCGTCGTCGGATACCGAGAACCAGTACTTGCGCAGGATGATTCCGTCGTCGATCAGCATCTGCTCGAAGATCGGGGTCTGTCGGAGAAAGCGGGTGTGTTCTTCGGGTGTACAGAAGCCCATCACCTTTTCGACTCCGGCACGGTTGTACCAGGATCTGTCGAACAGGACGATCTCGCCGGGCGCGGGCAGTTGCGCCACGTAGCGCTGGTAGTACCACTGGCCGCGTTCACGATCGGTGGGGGCGGGCAACGCGGCCACGCGCGCGATCCGAGGGCTGAGGTACTCGGTGATGCGCTTGATGGTGCCGCCCTTACCGGCGGCGTCGCGCCCCTCGAAGATCACGACCACGCGCGCACCCGTTTCGCGTACCCACTCCTGCAGTTTGACCATTTCGGTCTGCAGTCGGAAGAGTTCCGCCTCGTACACCTTGTTGGGGATTTTCTTCTGCTTGGGCTCGGCGGACTTCGATTTCTTCGACGTCGACTTCTTTGACATGTCGGAAGTTTAAGCTGCCGTGAACGATTGGGCGGGCAAGAGTGACCAACAGGAGACGTATTGGGGTCCCTGCGTCAGCGCCGTGCGGCGACCGCGTCGAGTTCTGACTGCAATTCGGCAACCGACGCGTCGATTCGGGCGCGCGAGAACTCGTTGATCTCGAGGCCGTCGACGATCTGCCACGCGCCGTCGACCGATCGGACGGGGAACGAGCACATCAGGCCTTCGGGAACTCCGTATGCACCGGGAGAACTGACCGCGGCTGACGTCCAGTCGTCGGCGGGGGTACCCAGTACCCAGTCGCGCACGTGATCGATTGCCGCATTGGCGGCCGACGCCGCCGAGGACGCGCCCCGTGCCTCGATGATGGCGGTGCCTCGGGCGGCGACGGTCGGGATGAAGTCGTCGACAAGCCAGTCGGTGTCGGCAGCGACGTCGGCGCCACTTCGATCACCGATGCGCGCGTGGAAGATGTCGGGGTACTGCGTTGCCGAGTGGTTACCCCAGATGCTCACCCTGCTGATGTCGCGCACCGGGGCTCCGGTGTGTGCCGCGAGTTGCGCGATGGCCCTGTTGTGGTCGAGACGTGTCAGTGCGGTGAATCGCTCGGCGGGGACGTCGGGCGCGCTCGCCGCGGCGACCGCCGCATTGGTGTTCGCCGGATTGCCGACGACGATGACGCGGATGTCGTCGGCCGCGACGTCGTTGATGACAGCGCCCTGCTCGGCGAAGATGGCCGAGTTCGCCGACAGCAGGTCCGCTCGTTCCATGCCTTTGGAGCGCGGTTTCGCACCGATGAGGAGCCCGAAGTCCGTGCCGTCGAATGCTGCACGCGCATCGTCGAAGATGTCGACGGAGGTCAGTAGCGGAAACGCGCCGTCCTGCAACTCCATCGCCGTGCCGTGCGCCGCGGAGACCGCCTGGGGGAGTTCGAGGAGGCGGAGTTTGATCGGGCGGTCGGGCCCGAGCATGTCGCCCGCGGCGATGCGGAACACGGCGGCGTACCCGATGCTGCCTGCGGCGCCGGTCACGGTGACGACCACTGGAGTGGTGTCTGTCATCTTCGGTTTCCTGTCTCGTTGTGGGTGACGTGTCGACTTGTGCCTGACGTGCCGCACACGTCAGCTCTGTGAAGAACTCTCGGTCAGAACGACTTTCGTCGAGCCGTGCGTGAGCGTCAACGTGGTTCCCTCCAGATCCCAGGTCACCGAGTCGGAGAGAAAGTCACTCAGCCACTTGTCTGCACCGTCACGCGGCGGGGGACACGCCATCATCGTGGTGGCCAGCTTGTCGGTGCGGAACGTGTTGTCGACGAAGGTCAGCGCACCGTTGTGGCGATTGCAGCCGGCCGTTGCCGAGATTCGCCCGGTTTCGGGGAACGAGACCTGCATCGGCCCGCCGCCGGGAATCGGTGTACCGGTCACCGACGTCGACGAGTAGTTCTTGCCGACCAGCACGCCTGGGTCGACCTCCCGCGATGATGAGTCTGTGCTCGCACCACAGGCGGCGAGGATGACGACACACGCAGCGCCCAAGGAGGCGACGAGCAGTCGCACCGGCGAACGAGATCGAGCTGGGCGGTACTGACACGTCGAACCCCGGCGTCGGATGCTCACGGGATTCACGGTAGCCGAAAGCGTCTGGTGGACGCGTCGTAATTGTCGGCTGCGTGGCCGCGTACCGTGGTTGTCGATCCGGGCCGTGACGTCGGAGTTCGGATGAAACGACGAGGTAGGAGAATCGTTCGGTGGGAAAGCTGACGAACAGCATGTGGCGGCTGCTGGGAGCCCAGTCCTCACGTAACCAGTCCAAATCGGTCGGGTTGATCAAAGAGGCGGACAACTACACCGACTGGGCCGCGGGCTTGGACACCGAGCACTTCCGTGACGAGGCCGAGAAACTCGAGATCAGCGCCGACGAGAAGGACCGAGCCAAGTTCCTTGCGCTGGCCCGGGAGGCCGCCGACCGCACGCTGGGTCTGAGGCCGTTCGACGTCCAGCTCCAGGGCGCGCTTCGCCTTCTCGAGGGCGACGTCATCGAGATGGGTACCGGCGAGGGCAAGACCCTCGCGGGCGCGATCGCTGCCGTCGGTTATGTCCTCGACGGCCATCAGGTGCACGTCATCTCGGTCAATGACTACCTGGCCACTCGTGACGCGGAGTGGATGAAGCCGCTCTTCGATTCGTTCGGGATCGTCGCGGGCGCGGTGTCGGAGAACTCGACCCGCGAAGAACGCAAGCGGGCCTACGCGGGCGACATCACCTACGGATCGGTCAACGAGATCGGGTTCGACGTGCTGCGCGACCAGCTCGCACAGTCAGAGGATGATCTGGTTTCGCCGACGCCCGACGTCGCGATCATCGACGAGGCAGACTCCGTGCTGGTCGACGAGGCGCTGATCCCGCTGGTGCTCGCAGGCTCGACCGAGGCCGAGGTTCCCGACCAGGCGATCCACGAGGTCGTCGGCCGGTTGAAGAACAAGCACTACGACATCGACGCCGAAGGTCGAAACGTGACCCTCACCGACGAGGGCGCCGCCTTCGTCGAAGAGGAACTCGGCAGCATCAACCTCTACGACGAAGAACATGTGGGCACCACACTCGTCCACGTGAACATCGCGATGCACGCGCACTACCTGCTCGAGCGCGACGTCCACTACATCGTCCGCGACGGCGGCGTCCATCTCATCAACGCCTCGCGTGGTCGCGTTGCGCAGCTGCAGCGCTGGCCCGACGGCGTGCAGGCCGCCGTGGAGATCAAAGAAGGACTCGCACAGACGGATTCGGGCGAGGTCATCGACACGCTCACCGTGCAGGCACTCATCGGTCGCTACCCGCGCGTCTGCGGCATGACCGGTACAGCGCTCGCCGCGGGCGAGCAGTTGCGCCAGTTCTACGAATTGCGGGTCTCGCAGATCCCACCGAACACCGCCAACATCCGCACCGACCTTCCCGACCGTGTGTACGACACGAAGGCCAACAAGGTCGAGGCAGTGGTCGACTACGTCAAGGAGATCCACGAGACCGGGCAGCCGGTGCTCATCGGAACCCACGACGTCGCCGAGTCGGAGGAGCTCGCCTACTTCCTCGAGAAGGCAGGCGTCCCGAGCGTCGTCCTCAACGCGAAGAACGACGTCGAAGAGGCGAAGATCATCGCGGAGGCGGGTGTGAAGGGCGCCGTCACCGTGTCGACCCAGATGGCAGGCCGAGGCACCGACATCCGACTCGGCGGTTCCGACGACGATCCGGCAGCGCGCGAGGAGGTCGTCGAGCTCGGTGGCCTGTGCGTGGTGGGAACCGGTCGTCACGACACCGAACGACTCGACAATCAGCTCCGCGGCCGTGCGGGCCGTCAGGGAGACCCGGGTTCCGCGGTGTTCTTCAGCAGCCTCGAGGACCCGGTCGTCACCAAGAACCTCGCGTTCAAGCGCGACCCTGTCTCCTCGGAGCCCGACGGATCGATGGGGCAGAAGGGCATCGACCTGATCGAGCAGGCCCAGCGCGTCGCCGAGGGCGTGATGCTCGAGCTCCACGCCAACACCTGGCGCTACAACAAGCTGGTCAACCAGCAGCGTGAGATCGTCGTCGCACGTCGAATGAAGCTGCTCACGACCGACACCGCGCTCGAGGAACTCGCCGAGCTCGAGCCGGAGCGATACGCCGAACTGACCGGGACCGCGAGCCCGACGGCGGACAAGGCAGACCAGGCGGACAAGGCGACGGCCGACGGGGAGACCGGTGACAAGGATGCCGGTGACACGACAGCCGACACTGCCGACGACGCGGCTGAGTCAACCCCTGCGACACCCACCGAGCCCGTTTCCCGCGATGTTCTCGTCCAGGCGGCCCGCGAGATCATGCTCTACCACCTCGACCGTGCCTGGGCAGATCACCTCGCATTCGTCTCGGATGTCCGCGCGAGCATCCACCTGCGGGCAATCGGCAAGGAGAGTCCGCTCGACGAGTTCCATCGGCTGATCCTCGCCGAGTTCGGCGAACTGCCGAACGAGGCCGTCGAGAATGCGCGTGCAACGTTCCGCGATGTCGCGATCACCGCGGACGGCGTCGACCTCGGTTCCGCCGACCTCCACCGATCGACGACGACGTGGACCTACATGGTGCACGACAACCTGTTCGCGTCGGGCGGGGCCAAGACCCTGCAGGGCGTCATCGGCATCTTCCGCTGACGTGGACGACCACCCCGAGTCCGTGAGCTCGACGTCGCGGATCGTCACGGTGCCCAACGCGCTGAGCGTCCTGCGCCTGGCGCTGATCCCGGTGTTCCTGTGGCTGCTGCTCGACGTCAAGGCCGATGCCTGGGCGTTCTGGGTACTCATGTTGTCGGGGTTCACCGACTGGGCCGACGGCAAGTTGGCTCGCCTGCTCAACCAGTCGTCGCGGCTCGGTGAACTGCTCGACCCGCTGGCCGACCGGCTCTACATCGTGATCATTCCGGTCGCCTTTGCGATCAGGGGGATCATCCCGTGGTGGATCATCGGCATCATCGTGGCGCGTGACGTGCTGCTGTTCGCGTCCGGTCCGCTGTTGCGGAGCAGGGGACTGCTGGCTTTACCGGTGCTCTACATCGGCAAGGCGGCGACATTCGCGTTGATGAGTGCGTTCCCGTGGTTGCTTGCGGGACAATTGGATTCGGTGATCGGCACGATCTGTTACCCGATCGGTTGGGCGTTCCTGATATGGGGCGTCGCGCTGTATGTGTGGTCATTTCTGCTGTACTGGGCGCAGACGATTGCGGTGGTCACGAAGATGCCGCGTGCTGGCGTGCCGACCGGCAGGGACATGGCCTAAAGTCTCGGAGGACTAGAAAGGGGTCGACGTGACCGATACCAATGTGCCGGCTGAACTGAGCTACACCCCCGAACACGAGTGGGTGCGCAAGGTCGGTCCGACCACGGTCCGAGTGGGGATCACCGACTACGCGCAGGGACAGCTCGGCGACGTCGTCTTCGTGCAGCTGCCGGAGATCGACAGCGAGGTCGAGGTGGGCGAGTCGTTTGCCGAGGTCGAATCGACCAAGAGTGTCTCCGACATCTTCGGACCGCTCAACGGGACGATCTCACAGGTCAACGACGAGCTCGATTCGTCGCCCGACCTCGTCAACTCGGAGCCGTACGACTCGGGCTGGCTCGTCGAGATCAGCCTCGACGATGCATCGGTCCTCGACGCTCAACTGGCCGACATGCTCGATGCAGATGGCTACCGGGCCGTAATCGAAGGCTGACCATTCCCAGGGCACGGGAAAGTATGATCGTCGTTGTCGTGGCCGAGTCGCACGTGGTTGCGTTCGGCACAGGCGGTACGGTTTAGCCAACGGAATTCGACGTCGCATCCGCGGCGTCGGGTGGCCTGGTGCGAGACCTCGCAGCGCGTGAGCGCGGACGCCGACGGTGAGTGCACTCAAGGTGACGAACGGATGAGGACGAAGGAGAAGCGGTGAGCGATAACGACAACGGCTACGAGGCGCCGGTGGAAACCACATCGGTGTTCCGTGAAGAGTTCATCAACGAACTCGACGCGGGCGCGGCGACCTCGAGCGAGCCGGCCGACACAGGGGTCGAGCGGCTGTCGCCCGGTACCGCATTGCTCGTCGTGAAGCGTGGCCCGAACGCCGGTTCGCGCTTCCTGCTCGATCAGCCGACGACATCGGCAGGTCGGCACCCCGACAGCGACATCTTCCTCGACGACGTCACAGTGAGCCGACGACACGCCGAATTCCGGTTGGGGGACAACGAGTTCCAGGTTGTCGACGTCGGCAGCCTCAACGGCACCTACGTCAATCGCGAGCCTGTCGACAGCGCAACTCTCAGCAACGGCGACGAGGTCCAGATCGGAAAGTTCCGGTTGGTCTTCCTGAGTGGTCCGCGCGACGGTTCCGGCGCCTGACACCGTGCCGGCCTCGACTGCGGACGCGCGCGGCGGAGGATCGATGTCCATCGGGTCGGTCCTCGCGCTGCTGCGCGAGGATTTTCCCGATGTGACGATCTCAAAGATCCGTTTCCTCGAAGCCGAAGGGCTTGTCACGCCAGAACGCGCCCCGTCGGGCTACCGGCGATTCAGCCAGTCCGACTGTGAGCGCCTGCGTTTCGTGCTCACGGCACAGCGCGATCGCTACCTGCCGCTCAAGGTCATCAAAGAGCAACTCGACGCCATCGACCACGGCGACGGGGGATTCGGCGCAGGTGGCACACCGGTGTTGTCGACTGCGCGCAGCGTCGTCGCACCGGCCACCGACTTCTCGGCGCGAGGTGGTCGGGTCTCCCGCGAGACCCTCATCGAGCGAACCGGAGTCGATTCGGCGTTCGTGACCGAACTCCAGCGCAACGGTCTATTGACATCCGGGCCCGCCGGATTCTTCGACGAGGACGCGGTACGGCTCGTCGAAGCCGCCGCGGCCCTCGCCAATTACGGCGTGGAAACCAGGCATCTGCGCGCGTTCAAGGTCTCCGCGGATCGTGAGGCGGGACTCGTCGCGCAGATTGCCAACCCGATCGCGAAGGGCAAAGGCACCGGCGCCCGCGACCGCGCCGAAGAACTGATTCGCGAAATCGCCGCGTTGTCGGTGACCCTGCACACGCAACTGGTCAAGCAGGCCGTGCGTGGCGTCCTTGATTGACGATCTTCTTGACGAAAGCGGCACGGCTCGCCGGAGCCGTGTATCTCGCCACGACGCCGCAGCGGGTCCAGTCGGTGTAGCGTCGATGGCAATTATTGACGGCGCGGGAGGTGCGAGATGAGCGAGATGCGTGTGGTGGGCATTCGGGTCGAGCCGCCGCAGAGTCAGCCGGTTCTGCTGCTGCGCGAAGTCGATGGCGAGCGCTATCTGCCCATCTGGATCGGGCAGAGCGAGGCGGCGTCGATCGCCTTGCGCCAAAAAGGGATCGAGCCGCCGCGGCCGCTCACCCATGACCTCATCGTGAATCTCATCGAAGAGTTCGGTCAGACACTCGTCGAGGTGCGCATCGTCGACATGCAAGAGGGCACCTTCTACGCCGAGATGGTCTTCTCGGGCGATGTGCGGGTGTCGGCCCGACCGTCGGATTCGATCGCGGTCGCGATGCGCGCAGAAGTGCCGATCATCGCCGACGAGGAAGTCCTCGCCGAGGCAGGTCTGTTGATCCCCGACGAAGACTCCGAAGACGGCCCCGAGGCGAAAGAGGACGAGGTGGAGAAGTTCCGCGAATTTCTCGACAACGTGTCGCCCGACGACTTCAAGGCCAGCGGCGGAGCCTGACACTCCCGCAGCGACACGTCACGGTTGCGTATCCCGTAGATCACCGTTCATCTCGATCTCAAGTTGAGGTTGAGTCTTAGGGCGCGTCGCATTGATTCGACGCACGGCCGCGACATACCGTCACGCACGTGATCGTCGGGGACACACCCGACGAGAGAGAGCAGATCGGGTTCGGCGGCGTATCGTGGTTGCAGGTCCGCACCGGTCCGATCCGAGCGTGGCGAGGGAGTCTGCAGTGGGCGATGTGCCGTTCGACGGTGACGAAGGTCAGCCGTCAGACAGCGAGACGACGACCGACGGCAACGTCGGCGTGGAAGCCGAGCATCCGGCGGACGACCCGACCCCACGTCGCCGGGCAACGCAGGGCAGCCTCGACGACATCGCGCCGGGACTCTTCCCCAACGACACCGTCCCCGACGAACTCGTCGGCTACCGGGTGCCGAGCGCATGCCAGATCGCAGGGATCACCTACCGACAACTCGACTACTGGGCACGCACATCACTCGTCGTGCCGTCCATCCGCGGTGCGGCAGGTTCGGGTAGTCAGCGTTTGTACTCCTTCAAGGACATCCTGGTCCTCAAGATCGTCAAGCGTCTGCTCGACACCGGGATCTCGCTGCAGAACATCCGGGTCGCCGTCGATCACCTGCGCCAGCGCGGCGTCGAGGACCTCGCCGGAATCACCCTGTTCTCCGACGGCACCACCGTCTATGAGTGCACGTCGGCCGAAGAGGTCGTCGACCTGCTGCAGGGCGGACAGGGAGTGTTCGGTATCGCGGTGAACGGTGCCATGCGCGAGCTGACCGGTGCCATCGCCGATTTCCCCGGCGAGCGAGCCGACGGTGGAGTCACCGAGTCGGCCCCCGAGGACGAACTCGCAGCGCGTCGCAAGAACCGCACCCGCCGAACCGGATGAGCGTACGGGTAGACTGAACAACGCGTCGCTGCAGTACGGGAGAGCGTCATCTCGAATGGCCGCCGAAGGAGCAACACCTCCTCGTCAAACTCTCAGGCACCCGGACCGTACTGTCGACGGCGTCTCTGGAAAGTGGTGACGGCCAAGCCGTTACCCGCCCACGGTGAAAGGTTTTCGTGTCATCGCCGACACGATGACTGAATCTCTCAGGCGCCGCCCCGCGGCATGACAGAGGGGGAGGGCCGACCCGCCGGTGCGACCGGTGCGCGCGAGAGGTTCCACCCCCATGACATCCGTCGATGCCTCGACCCCCGAGATCCGCGGCTCCGAGTTCACATCCGCTGCCTTCGTCGACCGCCACGTCGGGCCGGACGCAGACGAGACCGCAAGAATCCTCGCGCTCCTCGGAGTCGAGTCACTCGACGACCTCGCTCAGCAGGTCGTGCCCTCTCTGATCCTCGACGATCCGTCGGACAACGGGCTGTCGGCACTCGACGCCCCACTGACCGAGCAGGAGGCGCTCGAGCGACTGTCGGCGCTGGCATCGAAGAACACCGTCAACCGGTCGATGATCGGTCTCGGCTACTACGACACGATCACTCCCGGCGTCATCCTGCGCAACGTCGTCGAGAATCCGGCCTGGTACACCGCGTACACGCCGTACCAGCCGGAGATCAGCCAGGGCAGGCTCGAAGCGCTGCTGAACTTCCAGACGATGGTCTCCGACCTCACGGCCATGGAGGTGGCGAACGCGTCGATGCTCGACGAGGCCACCGCTGCCGCCGAAGCCATGACGCTCATGCGGCGTGCCGGAAAGTCGAAGTCGAATCGGCTCGTCGTCGACTCCGATCTCTTCCCGCAGACCAGGGCCGTCATCGACACTCGTGCACTGCCGCTCGGTATCGAGGTTGTCGAGGCGACGCTGAATCCGGGGCTGCCGGGGTGTGGGCTGCCAGACGGCGACTATTTCGGTGTCATCCTGCAGACGCCGGGAGCGTCGGGTCGAATCCTCGACGTCGCGCCCATCGTCGACGCCGCGCACGAGGCCGGTGCGCTGGTCACGGTCGGGGCCGATCTCCTCGCGCTGACCCTCATCACGCCGCCCGGCGAGCAGGGTGCCGATGTGTGCTTCGGTACCACCCAGCGTTTCGGCGTGCCGATGGGCTTTGGCGGACCGCACGCAGGCTATCTGTCGGTGCGCGCCAAGCACTCTCGTCAACTGCCCGGGCGACTCGTCGGTGTGTCCAAGGACGCCGACGACAACCTCGGCTACCGGTTGGCGCTGCAGACGCGTGAGCAGCACATCCGCCGGGAGAAGGCGACAAGCAACATCTGCACCGCACAGGTGCTGCTGGCGATCGTGGCCGCGATGTATGCCGCATACCACGGGCCAGATGGCCTGCGCGCCATCGCGCGTCGGGTACACGCACATGCCGCGACGCTCGCCGACAGTCTGAGCGCTGCCGGATTCAGCGTCGAGCACGCAAACTTCTTCGACACGGTGCAGGTCCGCGTGGACGGCCGTGCTGACGCGATCGTCGCCGATGCTCACCGCGCGGGAATCAACCTGCGCAGGGTCGATGCCGACACGGTGTCGATCGCGTGCGACGAGACCACCTCGGCCGCAGACATCGACCGGGTCCTCGAGGTGTTCGAGGTGGCGGGCGTGACGCCGCGCAGCTTCGCGCAGTCGGTCGAGACGCGGACGAGCGAGTTCCTCACGCATCCGGCATTCAACCGGTTCCGCACCGAGACGTCGATGTTGCGTTATCTCCGCGCCCTGTCGGACAAAGACATCGCGCTCGACCGGAGCATGATTCCGCTCGGGTCGTGCACCATGAAGCTCAATGCCACCACCGAGATGGAGCCCATCACCTGGCCCGAATTCACCCGGCTGCACCCGTTCGCGCCGGACAGCGACGGCGCGGGCATTCGCGAATTGATCGCCGACCTCGAGCAGTGGCTGGTGACGATCACCGGCTACGACAGGGTCAGCCTTCAGCCGAACGCGGGCTCGCAGGGTGAGTTCGCCGGTCTGCTCGCGATCCGCCAGTATCACCTCAGCCGGGACGACGCCGCTCGTGACATCTGCTTGATCCCGTCGAGCGCGCACGGCACCAACGCGGCGTCCGCGGTGATGGCGGGCATGCGCGTCGTGGTCGTCGCGTGCCGCGAGAACGGCGATGTCGACGTCGATGACCTGCGCGCCAAGATCGACGCCCATGGCGAGTCGCTGGCCGCGATCATGATCACGTACCCGTCGACGCACGGTGTGTTCGAGCACGACATCCGCGACATCTGCGCAGCGGTCCACGATGCCGGCGGTCAGGTCTACATCGACGGCGCAAACCTCAACGCGCTGGTCGGCGTTGCGCGCCCCGGCCGGTTCGGCGGCGACGTCAGTCACCTGAATCTGCACAAGACCTTCTGCATCCCGCACGGCGGTGGTGGTCCCGGCGTCGGGCCGATCGCGGTGCGGTCACACCTGGCACCGTTCCTGCCCGGACATCCGCTCGCCGACGAACTGCCCGGCGCGGCAACGATTTCGGCGGCGCCGTACGGATCGGCGTCGATCCTCCCGATCACCTACGCGTATATCGCCATGATGGGTGCCGACGGGCTGCGTCGCGCCACACTGACCGCGATTGCGTCGGCCAACTACATCGCACGACGCCTCGGCGATCACTACCCGGTGCTCTACACCGGCGACGGTGGATGGGTCGCACACGAGTGCATCCTGGACCTTCGCGGACTGACGAAGGAAACCGGAGTGACCGTCGACGATGTCGCAAAGCGGTTGGCCGACTACGGTTTCCACGCGCCGACGATGAGCTTCCCGGTGGCGGGAACCCTGATGGTCGAGCCGACCGAGAGTGAGAATCTCGACGAGATCGACGCCTTCTGCGACGCGATGATCGCCATTCGCGCCGAGATCGACAAGGTGGGCGACGGCACCTGGACCGTCGACGACAACCCGCTGCGGGGAGCACCGCACACCGCGGAATGCCTTGTCGCCGAATGGGATCACGCCTACTCACGCGAAGAAGCGGTCTATCCCCAGGGATTGCCGTCCGCGGGTGCGCGGGCCAAGGTCTTCCCGGCGGTGCGTCGTATCGACGGCACCTATGGAGACCGCAACCTCGTCTGCTCGTGCCCGCCGATCGAGGCGTTCGCGGACTGAGCGTTCCGGTTCAGGCGGAGGGGCCGAAGTCGCGTCCGTAGACGAGTTTGTTGATCGTCACGATGGCTGAGTTCTCGGGCTGCGGCATCGGCTCCTTGGTGATCGGGAATCCGACGGTTTTCGTCGCGGGCGGTAGCGGTGCGTTGCCGCGGAATCCCTGCGACGTCAGCAACGACAGGTGCTTCTGGTCCTGGGCGAAGCGGAAGAAGTCGGCGATCGCGGCGCTCGCCACGGGCGAGACCTGGTCACCGGCGAGCCGGATGATCGGGAAATCGGCAAAGGGTGTCGGGCCGCTCGGCACGATCTCGGCGAGACGGGCCGTCGAATCCTCGCGGGTGAGTTTGTAGAGCTGCTGCTCGGTGATCGGTACAGCGTGGATGGGCGAGGTTTTCGCGTCGGACGCGTCGCGCATGACCGTCGCCGCTCCGACGGGGCTGCCGTCGGGTGATTGCGGCGCGCCGTCGAGCATCGCCCCGACGCTCGACGCGACTCGGTCAGATGAGGCGTCGTCGTTGGTGAGCGGTCCGGTGGTGCGCATGACGCGCATGGCTACCGCCTGCGCGGCGAGCGAGGAGGCGTCGGACTGCGCGCCGAGCGGCATTGCCATGCGCAGGGAACCCCAGCCGGTGATGTCGAAGTCGCGGAGGCTGCCGTCGCGTTGCTGCAGCGTGGGGACCTGGCCCCAATCGATCTTGCCGTCGATCTTGCTGCCCAGCTCTGCTGATGTCGCGAGCACGACAGGCGAGGTCACCAACGATGTCGGTGTTCCCTCGAGTGCCGACGGTTTTGCCTGCGCCAACTCGGCGGCCCATACCGACGACTGCGGAATCCACGCGGCGGGAAACGCTCCCATCGACGCGGCGTCCCAATTTCCGGCCAGCCCGTCCAGGGTGGTCTTCGCGTCGCCCGCACGCACGGCGACGGTGATGCAGTGGTCGCGAACGACGGGTTTGCTCGCACCGAACTCGCGAGCGATCGCGATCAGTGCCGGAGCGACGTCGGCGTCGGCTACGACGTCGACCGTCGCAGGCCCCTCGATGCACGAGGCAGCAGCAGAATCAGCCTGCTTGTCGAGGTGGTCGCCGAGTTGCTGCCATGCCACGATCACGGCGGCTATCAGCACCAGAGCGAGTAATACGAACACCAGCCCGCGGCTGACCCCCCGCTGCCTGATTCCGCTTCCGCCACCGGTTACCCGATGATGCGCCACTACCGCCTCCGTTGTCGCGTGCGAGGTCCCGGACAGACAGGGCGTCCGTCCGGGACCTCACGCGTGTTCACGCCTTGGCCGCGGCAGCCTTGTACTCGCGGCGCTTGCGATGCAGGATCGGCTCGGTGTAGCCGCTCGGCTGCTTCGCTCCCTCGAGGATAAGTTCCTTGGCGGCCTGGAATGCGATATTCGTTTCGAAATCCGGAGCCATCGGCGAATAGGTCGGATCGTCCGCGTTCTGCCGATCGACCACCGGGGCCATCCGCTCGAGCGCAGCGACGACGTCGTCTGCGGTGACGATCCCGTGATGAATCCAGTTGGCGAGGAGCTGGCTGGAGATGCGCAGCGTTGCACGATCTTCCATGAGCGCGACGTCGTGGATGTCGGGAACCTTGGAACAGCCGACGCCGTGGTCGATCCAGCGCACCACGTAGCCCAGGATCGACTGGCAGTTGTTGTCGAGTTCTTCCTTCTTCTCCGCGTCGGACCAGTCGGTCTTCGGTGCGAGCGGAATGGTCAGGATGTCGTCGACCGACGCCGGGTCGCGCTTGGCGATCTCGTCCTGGCGCTCGAACACATCGACGAGGTGGTAGTGCATCGCGTGCAGTGTGGCGCCGGTGGGTGAGGGCACCCAGGCGGTGCTCGCGCCGGCCTCGGGCTGTGCGATCTTCTGCTCGACCATGTCGGCCATCAGGTCGGTCATGGCCCACATGCCCTTACCGATCTGAGCCTTGTGCTGGAGACCGGCGTGTAGACCGATGTCGACGTTGGAGTCCTCGTAGGTGACCATCCACTTGGCCTTCTTCATCTCACCCTTGCGGATCATCGCACCCGCCTCCATGGAGGTGTGGATCTCGTCGCCGGTGCGGTCGAGGAAGCCGGTGTTGATGAACACCACACGGTCTTCTGCGGCCTTGATCGAGGCCTTGAGGTTCACCGAGGTGCGGCGCTCCTCGTCCATGATGCCGACCTTAAGGGTGTTCTCCGGCAGGCCGAGAACCTTCTCCACGCGACCGAACAGCTCGACGGTGAATGCGGCTTCGTCGGGTCCGTGCATCTTGGGCTTGACGATGTAGATCGAACCCGTGCGCGAGTTCTGCAGACCGTCGTCGCTCAAACCGTGAATGCCCGCGAGCGAGGTGACCAGGGCGTCGAGGATGCCCTCGGGCACCTCGTTGCCGTCGGCGTCGAGAACGGCGGGGTTGGTCATGAGGTGGCCGACGTTGCGCACGAACAGCAGTGAACGACCGTGCAGGTCGAAGCCCGTGCCGTCGGGCGCGGTGTAGGTCCGGTTGGGGTTGAGCACGCGGGTGAAGGTCTTGCCGCCCTTGCTGACCTCTTCGGACAGGTCGCCCTTGTTGAGTCCGAGCCAGTTGCGGTAGCCGAGGACCTTGTCGTCGGCGTCGACTGCGGCGACCGAGTCCTCGAAGTCCATGATCGTGGTGATCGCCGACTCCATCACGACGTCCTTGATGCCTGCCGGATCGGTCTGCCCGATCGGCGACGACGGGTCGATCTCGATGTCGAGGTACAAGCCGTTGTGGCGCAGCAGGACCGACGCGGGGGACGCCGCGTCGCCGGTGTAGCCCGCGAACGCGGAGGGATCGGCGAGGGTCGACGTCGTGCCGTCGGCGAGCGTCACCTGGACAGCACCGTCGACCACGGCGATCTTGGTGACGTCGGTGTAGCTGCACTGCTCGAGCGGAACAGCCTTGTCCAGGAAGCCCTTTGCGTACGCGATGACCTTGTCGCCGCGAACCTTGTTGTAGCCCTTGCCCTTCTCGGCGCCGCCCTCGTCGCTGATGACGTCGGTGCCGTACAGGGCGTCGTAGAGCGAGCCCCAGCGCGCATTCGACGCGTTCAGTGCGAATCGCGCGTTGAGGATCGGCACGACGAGCTGAGGTCCTGCCGTCTCGGAGATCTCACGGTCGACGTTGGTGGTGCCGATCTGGAAGTCGGCGGGCACCTCGGCGAGGTAGCCGACATCGGTGAGGAACTGCTTGTACTCGCCGAACACGGCAGGATCGGAGAAGTCGACGCCCTTGTGGTCGCGGTGCCACGCGTCGATCTTGCTCTGCAGGTCGTCACGCACTGCGAGCAGCTCACGGTTGCGGGGTGCGAGGTCGTTGATGACGGCGGCCGCGCCCTTCCAGAAGGTGTCCTTGTCGACACCCGAGCCCGGAAGCGCCTCGCTGTTGATGAAGTCGTAGAGGACGGTGGCGACCTGAAGGCCCTCCACATTCGTGCGGGCGGTGGAGTCAACGGCAGGGGTCTGGTCCGACATAAGAGCCTTCCTTCTCCGGTGGCCCGGAAGCCGGTGGCGTTGCGGCTTCGGTGTCGAATCCGCGCACGTCATCAGCCCTCATCGGGACAACAGGGGCGATCGTGAACGCGCTCCATGTTACCCGCGAGGTAAATCGCGTCGTCAGCAGGCGTCGAGCAGCACGCCGAGGTGGGAACGCAGCGTGCCGCGCAGCTCGGCGCCACGATCGGCGATGGCCGACTGCTCGCGGACGTACTCGGCCCGCCCCGCGGGCGTCTCGATCTCGACGGGCGCGTAGCCGAGGTCTCGCAGGTCGTAGGGACTCGCTCGCATGTCGAGCTCGCGGGCGGTGAGTGCGAGCTCGAAGGCGACGAGTGTCAGCTCCGCGGGAATCAGCGGCGCGAGGTTGATGCAGGCGCGGTACAGGTCCATGGTCGCGTGCAGACAGCCGGGTTGTTCGTGCTCGATCTGTGTCTGCCGCGACAACGTCGACTCGTTTCGTGGACGAGCCGCGTCGGTGAAGAAGCGGAAAGCGTCGAAGTGTGTGCACCGCAACGGCATCGATTCGACGACGGCGTCGGTGGCGGCCGATCCGAGCCGCAGCGGGACGGAATGTCGGGGCGCGTCGGTGCGGTAGACCATCGCCCACTCATGCAGACCGAAGCATCCCAGGCGGGCGGGGCGCGAGGCGGTGGCGTCGAGAAGTGCGCAGGTGGCGAGAAGTGCGCCGCGACGTTCGGTGAGGAACGCCGGGTCGACGGTCACGCCCCCGTCGGGAGTTCGGGTGTAGCCGCGAAGGGTCGACAGCTCTTCGAGGACGCGCGCTTGGCCGCGGTCGCCCGTGGGACCCGGCGCCGCCAGCACGACGCCGTAGCCGGGGTGCCAGCGGCGTAGGTGTGAGGGGCGTGCCGAGTAGTAGGTGAACAAGAAGTCGAGGACGGGGTGCTTTTCGCCCTGCGCCCTCGACCGCAGGTACGGCCCGACGAGATCTTCGACGCGCGACTCGTGTGCGGCGCGACGCGCCTGCCAGGCGTCGGGAGATAAGACGTCAGGGGATAAGACGTCGGGGGAGAGGACAGGGTTCGAGAGCTCGACAGGGCGGCCGGGAGTCGCGTGCGTCATGGTCACACCCGATGCGTCTCGTCGCGGACGGTGCCGACGAACTCCTCCACGAGGTCGGCGAGCGCCACGATGCCGACGGTGCGTCCCGAGTCGTCGACCACCGCACCGAGGTGTGAGCTGGTGCGGCGCAGGGCGCGCGTCGCGTCGTCGAGTGGGGTGTCGATGCCGATCACCGGAAGTGGACGGATCTTGTCGACGCCGATGATCGTCTCCTGGCCGACGTTGTCGTCGAGGATGTCGTCGAGCACGTCCTTCAGGTGGAGGTAACCGGTGAAGGTGCCGTCGAGGCCGCGCACCGGGAACCGGGAGAAACCGGTGTCGCTGACGGCTCGCTCGACCGACCCGAGGGTGGGGCCGACGCCACCGGTCACCGGATCGACCTCGACGTCGACGCTGCGCATCCGATCGAGCGGGATCATCACCTCCGACACCGTGCGGGCGACCGACCGCAGTGCGCGGGTCAGACGCTCGTGTTCCTCCGCGTCGATCAGGCCTTCCTCACGGGACTCGCCGAGCATCTGCGCGAGTTCGACGGGCGAGACCGTCGAATCGAGCTCGTCCTTCGGCTCGACGCGCAATGCGCGAAGCGTGATGTTCGCCAGCCAGTTGTAGAACGCGATGAGCGGGCGGACGATCTTGATGAAGCCGAGGTGAACGGGGACGAGCAGCATGGCTGCGCGTTCCGGACCGGCGAGCGCGATGTTCTTGGGCACCATCTCGCCGAGCAGGATGTGCAGCACCGCAACGAGTCCGAGCGCCACGGCGAACGAGATGGGGTGCAGCAGCGACTCGGGGACGTGTGCGACCTCGAGTGGTAGCTCGAGGATGTGTGCGACGGCCGGTTCGCCGACCCGGCCGAGCAGGATCGAACAGATCGTGATGCCCAATTGGGCGCCTGCGAGCATGAGCGAGAGATGCTCGCTCGCACGGATCACCGTGCGGGCCCGCGATTTTCCGCTCTCGGCGAGCGCTTCCAGTCGGTCGCGTCGTGCCGAGATGAGGGAGAATTCAGCGCCGACGAAGAACGCGTTGCCCGCGAGCAACACCACGGTGAGAACGATTGCCCATGCGTCACTCATCGTGAGCTCCCGGGCTGTCGCTCGATGCGTCGTCGGACGTGATGGGTGTCAGTCGCACGACGTCGACGCGTCGACCGTCCATCGCGACGACGGTCGCATTCCACGGGGTGGTGTCGAACTCCTCGTCGGATTCGTCTTCGTCGTCGTCGCGCAGAGACACCACCATCGGGAGGTCGACGGAATCACCCGCTGCCGGGATGCGACCGAGTTCGTTCATCACAAGACCGCCGAGCGTGTCATACGGGCCATCGGGAGCGCGGTAGCCGGTGGCGTCGGCGACCTCGTCGGTGCGCAGCAGTCCCGAGAGCAGATATCCGTTGGCGTCGACCTGGACGTCGGCGCGTTCGTCGTCGTGCTCGTCGGTGACGTCGCCGAGGATCTCTTCGATGAGGTCCTCGGTCGTCACGATTCCGGCAGTGCCGCCGTACTCGTCGATCACCACGCAGACCTCCATGCCGTCGGCACGGATCTGCTCCATCAACGCGTCGCCGTCGAGAGTCGTCGGGACGGTGGGTACCGAGCGCGCTATCGACGAGAGGGACGTCGAGAGTTGTTCTTCCGGGGCGACGGTGAACGCCTGCTTGATGTGGACGACGCCGATCATGTCGTCGAGATCGCCGTCGTTGACGATCGGGAAGCGTGAGTGTCCGGTCCGCGACGTCGCCATGACGAGGTCGCGAATCGTGTCGTCGCGGTCGAGGTATTCGACCGTGACGCGCGGGGTCATCAGATCCTCGGCGGTGAGTTCACCGAATTTGAGTGACCGATCGACGAGCATCGCCGTCTCCGGGTCGATGGACCCCTGTTTGGCCGAGTTGCGTACGAGCGAACCGAACTCCGACGGCGATCGCGCCGACCGCAGTTCCTCGGCAGGCTCGATACCCATCCGCCGCACGATCCAGTTCGCGGCGCCGTTGAGACCCCGGATGACCCAGCGGAACGCCAGCGAAAAGTAGGCGAGAGGGGCGGCGGTGGCACGTGCCACCGCCATCGGACGTGCGATGGCGATGTTCTTGGGGACCAGCTCGCCGAGCACCATCGACAGCGACGTCGCGATGAGCAGCGCGAAAACGAGTGAGAGGACCGACGCGACCGATTCGCTCACGCCCATCGCGCGGAATACGGGACCGAGGATCTGTGCCAGCACCGGCTCGGCGATATAGCCGGTGATCAGCGTCGTGATCGTGATACCGAGCTGTGCGCCCGAGAGCTGGAACGACAGCGTCCGGTGTGCGCGCTGCACAATGCGTGAACGACGGTCGCCGCGGGTGGCGACCTCGGATTCGACGGCTGACCGTTCGAGCGCGGTGAGGGAGAACTCGGCCGCGACGAAGATCGCGGTACCGAGGGTCAGCGCTATGAACCCGATCAGGCTGGCGACGATGATCAGCGCCTGCACGTGTCACCTTCGTGTCGAGACAGAGCGTCCGGTGCCTGTGGCACAGGCGATCCCTCCATGACGCACCGAGTGGCTGGGGACAGCGCCACGGAGTCGGTGCGCTCCGTGGGCAACGCAGACCATTCTAGGTGCGGCGTCGGTGGCGAGGGCTCACCAACCTGTCGGTAGCGGTTTGCCCTCGGCGAAGCCTGCGGGCGACTGCACTCCGAGAACCACGCGCTCACGCAGTTCGCCGAGCGATCGCGCGCCGGTGTAGGTCGCCGTGCTGCGCACACCCGAACAGATGTGGTCGATGAGGTCTTCGACGCTCGGACGCTCGGCGTCGAGCTTGATCCGGGAACTGGAGATGCCCTCCTCGAACAGCGCCTTGCGCGCCTGGTCGAAAGCGCTGTCGGCAGAGGTGCGCGCTGCCACAGCGCGCTTGGACGCCATCCCGAAGCTTTCCTTGTAGAGCGCGCCCGACGCGTCGCGCTTGAGATCGCCGGGCGACTCGTAGGTCCCCGCGAACCACGACCCGATCATCACGTTCGACGCGCCTGCGGCGATAGCCAGTGCGACGTCGCGAGGATGGCGGACACCACCATCTGCCCACACGTGTTTGCCGAGTTCTGCTGCGGTGGTTGAACATTCGGCGACCGCGGAGAACTGCGGCCGTCCGACGCCGGTCATCATCCGCGTCGTGCACATCGCGCCGGGCCCGACGCCGACCTTCACGATGTCGGCTCCGGCGTTGATCAGGTCGCGTGTGCCCGCGGCGGACACGACGTTTCCGGCGGCCAACGGGACGCCGAGGTCGGCCGTTGCGACAGCTTCGAGCGCCGCGAGCATCTTCTCCTGGTGCCCGTGTGCCGTGTCGATGACCAGGAGGTCGGAACCGGCGGCCACGAGTGCCTTCGCCTTGCCGACGACGTCGCCGTTGATGCCGACGGCCGTCGCGATGCGGAGGCGGTTCTCGTCGTCGACGGCAGGGCGGTAGATGCCGCTGCGCAGTGCGCCAGTCCGGGTGACCACGCCGGTGAGGCGTCCGTCGCCGTCGAGCATGATCGCGGCGTGCTGGTGCGCGGCGTCGAGGATCTCGAAGACTTCCCGGACGTCCGTTCCGGCGGCCACCGAGACGAACCCGCGGTCGAGGACGTCGCCGAGTCGGGTGAAGCGGTCGACGTCGGTACACGCCGTCTCGTCGACGGTGCCGACGGGCCGCCCGTCACGGTCGACGACCACGACGATGCCGTGCGCACGTTTGGTGATCAGTGCGAGCGCGTCGCTGACCGAATCGTCGAGTTCGAGTGTGACCGGGGTGTCGGCCACGAGGTCGCGCGACTTGACGAACGCGATGCTCGACTCCACGGCCGGGATCGGCAGGTCCTGCGGCAACACGACCAATCCGCCCCGGCGGGCGACGGTTTCAGCCATCCGCTTTCCGGCGACAGCGGTCATGTTCGCGACGACGACGGGGATGGTCGTGCCCGAGCCGTCAGAAGACGCGAGGTCGACGTCGAAGCGGGAGATCACGTCACTGCGTGACGGAACGACGAAGACATCGTCGTAGGTGAGGTCATAAGCGGGCGAGTGTCCCGAGAGAAAGCGCACGTACACACACTGTACCCGGCGATGACTCGGCTGCGATTCGTGGGTTGTTGCCGTCGGCGCGTCGGGCGATCGGAGTCTTTTCTTGTGGGGAAGGCTAGGCTAACTTTGCTGGCAAACCGCTGTGAAGTGACTGAGCGCGAGGAGTGACGTGGGCAAGGTGGCGCCGACGCCCGATCCGACGCGCCTGTCGGTAGTCATACCCGTGTATCGGAGTGCGCTGTACATCGAGCCGTGCCTGCGCGCGATCCTGCGGCAAGTCAGGCCAGTCGACGAAGTTGTCGTGGTCGACGACCGCGGCGACGACGGGTCGATCGCGGTGGCGACGCACATCCTCACGTCGGCTGGTGTCGACCACCGCGTTGTCGAACTCGATCGCAATCGTGGCGCGGGTTATGCGCGCAACGCCGGCGTGCGTGCAACAACCGGCGACGTGATCTGGTTCTTCGACAGCGACGACCTCGCCGACCCCACGTTCACCGCGCGCATGCTCGACGCGCTGGTCCGAGAACATGCCGACTTCGCTTCCTGCCGAACGATGTTCGTCGATCCTGCTGGGGCTGCTCTCGGCGTTGCCGAACGTCGAATGCGGCGGCGATTTGTCGACGGCCACGAATTCGCCCGAATGCTCATGCGGGGCAGGGTGAAGGCGTATCCGCCGGCACGATTGTTCCGCCGCGCGGTGCTCGGCGATGCACCCTGGGACGAACGCAGAGCGTATGAGGATATGGCGGCAACGCTGCGCATCGCCCTGCGCGCCGACCGCGTCGCGCTCGTCGACGAGCCGCTGCTCTGGTATCGACAGCATCCTGAGTCGACGTCGCAGGTCACCTGCACGCACACCGCCGATGTCTTCACGATGGGCGACGAAGTGGCCCGACTTGCCCCGGAGCTTCGCGAGCGCAACGCGCTGTCGGGGTGGGGATCGAGCTGGCTGGAGGGGAGTCGGAACCGCTCGCTCGCCCGCGCGTTTCGCTACCGGGAGGTGCTCATACCCGCCGCGCACATGGCGATGCGGGCCGCGCAGGCCAACTTCGGAGACCCCGACGTAGTCCGTTCTCTGATCGCGGAGTCGCGCCGGCGGTCGTCGCTCGCCGACGTGATTCCGCTGGTCGCCAGCGGCCAGTTGCGCTCCGCGGCGTTCGCGGTCGGCATGGCGGCGTCGCCATCGGCGTACGCGCGGGTGCTGCGCACCCGGTGACCGACAGCAGGCTCGTGGCGGGCCGCGGGGTACGTACACAATCCGGTCGTCAGCGCGAGGCCGTGACAATTATTGTCGCGGCGTCCCGCTGGCGTCGCAGTTGTGTACGCAGCGACCCCGCGCGGCCGTGCCCGAGTTCAGCATTCCGTGAGATCGGGTCGGGCTCAGTCGCCGACGGCATGGTCGGCCCCGGACTCTGCCGCATCCGGCGTCCGCCCCGACGGTGGACGTGCCTGGTGCGTTTGCGGTGGCGGTCAGAGGTCGCGGGTCACAGCCCAAAAACGTTCGGGCGCAACGATTTTGTCGATGTTGAACTGTGTTATGGGTGGGGTAGCACTCAACGGCCGCGTGGCGGGGTACGTACACAATCCGGTCGTCAGCGCGAGGCCGCGACAATAATTGTCGCGGCGTCCCGCTGACGTCGCAGTTGTGTACGCATTGACCCGGTGCGGCCGTGTCCTGGTTGAGCATTCAGTGAGATTGGGTCGGGCTCAGTCGCCGACGGCATGGTCGGCGCCGGACTCTGCCGCATCCGGCGTCCGCCCGGCGGTGGACGTGCCTGGTGCGCATCCGGTGACCGTCAGAGGTCGCGGGTGACAGCCCAAAAACGTTCGGGTGCAACGATTTTGTTCATGTCGAACTGTGTGTTCTGCGTGGGGTAGCACTCGACGGCCGTGCGTTTGAGATCCATCGACCCGGCGGCCGGTTGCACCTCGTCGAGCACGCATCCCCGCCAACGCAACACGTCGCGACTGGCCATCTCGTCGCTGCGGCTGTAATTGCAGTACGGCAGATCCGCGTACATCCACAGGGGAACCGGCACCCGTGCCGCAAGAACCGCGTTACGTACGAGCAGGTGGTCGGCATGCCTGACACCGAGCGGTCCGATAACCACCTGTGGTCGGTGGGTTTCCACCAGTTCGGATACAGCGCCGCTCAGCGCCACGAGGTCGGCGCCACCGTACTGCTGGTCGAGGAAATCGAGATGTACCGCGCGAGCACCGAGCGTCGCGACGGCCTTCTCGTCCTCTGCTCGGCGGATGTCGAGTGCTTCGCTCGAAGACGCGAAGCCGGTCGAGCGGTCCCATTCCGTGTGCTGAGGCGGATCGGGCCGCCCGGCCAACATGGTCACGACAACGACGTCGTCCATCGCCGACAGCGCTGCGCCGGCCGAATACACCGCATCGTCGAGATGCGGAGAGATGACCAGAACCCGCGACAGATCCGCTGCGTTCAGACTGTCTTCACCCTCGACGTTCAGTCGGTCTTCACCTCGGTGCGATCCTGGCCCCAGAGCGTGTGGAAGGTTCCGGGCTTGTCGACGCGCTTGTAGGTATGTGCGCCGAAGTAGTCGCGCAGGCCCTGCGTCAGGGCGGCAGGCAGCCGGTCGCTGCGCAATCCGTCGTAGTAGGAGATCGATGAGGCGAACGCCGGTACGGGCACTCCCATCAGCGTCGCCGCCGACACCACTCGTCGCCAACTGTCGAGGGACGACTCCACGGCGTCGGTGAAGTAGGGCGCGAGCAGCAGGCTCGGCAGGTCGGCGTTGTCGGCGTACGCGTCGCGAATCCGGTTGAGGAACTTCGCGCGGATGATGCAGCCGCCTCGCCAGATCGTGGCGAGCGAGCCGCGGTCGACGTTCCAGTTGTACTCCTGGCTGCCCGCGCTGATCTCGTCGAATCCCTGGGCATAGGCGACCATTTTGGAGGCGTAGAGCGCGCGGCGGATGTCCTCGACGAACTGCTCTTTGTCCTTCGGAGCCTCTGCGAGCGTTCCCGAGGCCAGCGACGTTGCCGCGGACCGCTGGTCGGCAGCGCTCGACAGCGCCCGGGCGAACACCGCCTCCGCGATCCCGGTCACCGGGATGCCGAGGTCGAGTGCGGCCTTCACCGTCCACCGGCCGGTGCCCTTCTGGCCCGCCTGGTCGACGATGACGTCGACGAGTGGTTTACCGGTCTCGGCGTCGACCTGGGCCAGCACCTGCGCGGTGATCTCGACCAGGTAGCTCTCGAGTTCACCCTTGTTCCACTCGGCGAAGACGTCGGCGATCTCGGCAGGTTCCATGCCGAGGCCTCGACGCATCAGGTCGTACGCCTCGCCGATGAGCTGCATGTCGGCGTACTCGATGCCGTTGTGGACCATCTTGACGAAGTGGCCGCTGCCGTCGGGACCGATGTGGGTGCAACAGGGTTCGCCGTCGACGTGCGCGGAGATCTTCTCGAGCATCGGCCCGACCGATTCGTACGACACCGCGGGGCCGCCGGGCATGATCGACGGACCGTTGAGTGCGCCTTCCTCGCCGCCGGAGATGCCCGCGCCGATGAAGTTCAGGCCGCGTTCGGCCATCGCAGCCTCGCGACGGATCGTGTCGGTGTAGAGGGAGTTGCCGCCATCAATGATGATGTCGCCCTTCTCCATCACGTCGGCCAGCTCAGAGATGACCGCGTCGGTGGGGTCGCCCGCCTTGACCATGATCAACACGCGACGTGGCTTCTCCAACGCGTCGACGAACTCCTGCATCGTCTCGGTGCGGATGAAGTTGCCCTCGCTGCCATGCTCATCAAGGAGAGCATCGGTCTTGGCGATGGAGCGATTGTGGAGTGCAACGGTGTAGCCGTGGTGAGCGAAATTGCGGGCGATGTTGGAGCCCATGACTGCCAGGCCGGTGACTCCGATCTGGGCCTTCGACGACGCGGACGATGTGGCGGAGTTGGTCATGCCACCAGCCTATTGCCTCGGAGGCATCCTGTGTTCTGTGGTGTCCGAAGTGTCGCAACCGCACCGGTCGACGGTGTCGCAGGCCGATCCGGCCCACGAGAGCATCAGTGAGCCGCGACGAGCCTGCTCAGTTCGGTCAGCCAGGGGATTGCGACGGCCAGCGTCGGCACCACCAGGATCGCGGTCGCGCCCGAATACGCCACTGTGACCAGCCAGATCGGCGCGCGGTCGTGCCGGAGGCGATGGACGCGGGTCAGCGTTGTCGGCCCGCCGACGGCCATCGCGCCGCGTGGTGCGACGGCGTCCGCGCACGCAACAAGCGCGCGCCCGAGTGTTGTCGGTGCGGTTGCTCGAACCGCCTGGTCGTCGGCGAGGGCCTCGACGAGAAGCTCGACCGAACCGAGCGCGGAGGAACTACGTACGAAGCGGGGGAACGCTTCATGGAGCGCGATGAACGCTTCGAGGACGAGGTCGTGGCGTGCGCGAAGGTGTGCACGTTCGTGTGCGATGACGGCGATGAGTTCGTCCCGGGAGAGTCGGGCCACGACGCCCTCACTCAGCACGACGCGCTGCCGAATGCCGGGCAGGCAGTAGGCGAGTGGCTGCTCGACGTCGATCATGCGGATATCGCGACCGAACAGCGGATGCGACTGATCGGAGCGGTCGCATCGGTCGAGGATGTCGATGAGTTGGCGATGCGTCGCCCGTCGAGCACGGGTGCGTACACCGACGCGAACGACCGTGAAGATCAGGCGGGCGCCGATGAGCAGCGTGAGCGCGAAGACGCCCACATAGGCAATCCACAGCGGAAGCCCGACCCGTTCGATCTCCCGGAGCGGGTGGGTCGTCGGCGCGCCGTCGGGGCCGGGGGAGAGCAGATTCGCCGCGATTGCCAGACCGCAACTGAACGCAGACAGCACGGCCGCGAGTGCGATGGCCTGCCACAGCGTCATTGCTGCTCGGGGTGCACGAATCGGCCACTGGGCTCGCGACAACGCCTCAGGGGCAGGGCCGACGAAAACCAGCGTCATGATGCCGAAGAGCAGTGCGGTCATCGAGTGCTGTCCTAGCGGTGGGCTGTATAGCAGGGTGAATCAGTCGTGCAAGTAAATACATAGAACGAAAGCGAGTGAATCAACGGTACTAAAGCGAATCTAGCTGGTCTCTTGAGTACCGCGGGCTGCTTCGAGCTCATCGAGCGCACGACGCAGCGCGGCGGCTTCGTCGGCGCCTACTCGACCGACAAAGCTGACGAGGGCCGCGTGCCGAGAGCCGGGGGCATGCGCTTCGCTGAGCGCATCGACCATCAATGACGCCACGAGGTCTTCGCGTGGATGGGTGGGGACGTACTTGTGGGCTCGGTCCTCGCGGATCTGCGTGACCAGGTTCTTCTTCGCCAGACGCTGCAGCACGGTCATCACCGTGGTGTAGGCCAGGGAGCGGTCGCGGGATAGATCCGCGTGGACCTGGCGAACCGTCTGAGGTGTGGGACTCTCCCAAAGGGAGTCCATCACCGCACGCTCCAGATCGCCCAATCCGTTCATCTTTCGCATTTTACTGCCGTTTCCTCTACTTGCTCGACGCCGGGGCCAACTTGCCTCGCGGGGTGCCTTGACAATGTTGGTAAGGCTAGCCTACGTTAATCACAACGTCGGACCGCGCGAGAGTCCTGAGGGCTGCAGAGACCCCCGGTCCACGTCGCGGTAAGCCCCACATCCCCAACGGGATGTGGGGCTTACTGGTTCCCGGGGAAGGGCCACAGGGCCAGCGATGCCCGGTCACGTGAGTCGTGACACTCTTGTTCGCATGACTGTTGACGACACGGACGATTTCTCGAAGTTCGCGGGTAAGGGTCTCGACGCCCTGCTCGGCCTGCAGATCACCGACATCGACGACGACGGCGCGGTCACCGCGACCTTGGAGATCGATTCGCGACATCATCAGCCGTTCGGCATCGTGCACGGCGGCATCTACTGCGCAATCGCCGAGAGCGTTGCCAGCACCAGTGGCTTCGTGTGGCTGTCCAAGCAGGGGCCGGGTCAGACCGCGGTCGGCGTGAACAACAACACCGACTTCCTCCGTTCGGTCAGCAGTGGCGTCGTCACCGCCACGTCGTCCCCGATCCACCGCGGACGCCGGCAGCAGCTCTGGCGTGTCGAGATGTCCGACGACGCCGGTCGCCTGCTGGCCACGTCGCAGGTGCGTCTCCAGAACATCGACATGCCTGCGGGCGCGTGACCTCGCGGCACACGTTGGGCGCCGACGTCCGGCGCTCGGTAGAAGAGCTCCTTGCGCCGGTCGACGACGATCTCGCGGCGCACTACCCCGGCGATCGTGCTGATCCGCAGCCGGTGCACACCGTCTACGTGAGCGCGGCAGACGTCGACGAACAGACGCCGCGATCGTGGGGTGACGAGGCGCTCCGGATCGCCGACGCCGCGTCGGCTGTCCTCGGCGAACTCGCGGACGACGACGTGGTCGGAATCGTGCTCGAGCGGTTACGAACCAACCCGATCGAGGATCTGCGGATCGATCTCGAAGACGGTTACGGATGGCGTCCGGACGCCACCGAGGATGCCGACGCCCGTCGGGCAGGCGAGACCCTCGCCGCCTGGACTCGCCAACGACCCCACGCACCTCGATCCGCGGGTTTGCGGGCCAAGGGACTCGGAGTCGTCGAGCGCAGCCGCGGTCTGCGCACGCTTGAACTGGTCCTCGACGCCGCGGGTGGGATCCCCGACGGTTTCGTGTTCACCGTGCCGAAGCTGCGCGACGTGCGGCAGGTCGACGCCGTGAATCTGCTGTGTGCCGAGTTCGAGCGCGTCCACGGCGTGCCTCCCGGCTCGTTGCGATACGAACTGCAAATCGAGATCCCGCAGGCGATCCTCGGCCAAGACGGTCGCGCAACGGTTGCCGAAGCGGTGCATCGGGGCGCCCCGCGGCTGAGCGGTCTGCACTACGGCACCTACGACTACAGCGCAGCATGCGGAATCGTCTCGGCGCAGCAGTCTCTCGCGCATCCGGTCGCCGATCACGCCAAGAACGTCATGCAGGCCGCGGCCGCGCAGACCGGCGTCTGGCTCAGTGACGGCTCGACTCAGGTCATGCCGACCGGCGACGACGCCCAGGTCGCGGCGGCGTTGCGGCGTCACCACTCGCTGGTGCTGCGGTCACTCGAGCGCGGCTACTACCAGGGATGGGATATGCATCCGGGGCATCTGATCACCCGATGGGCCGCGGTCACCGGGTTCTACCGGTCGGCGATGCCGACCGCGGTGACTCGACTGCAGAGCTATTTCGAGCGACGCGGCGGCGACGTCGTCGACGAGCCGGCCACCGCGATGTCGTTGGCGCTGGTCGTCGGCCGGGGGTTGGCGGCAGGCGCGTTTACCGAGGACGAGGTCACCGCGATCGCGCCGCAGTGCACCTCGACCCGCCTCGCGCAGTTGCGCGCCACCGGCGGTGCACTCGTCGACGAGTGATGGCGCTTCGACGCGCCGCGGCGCAGCGCGCGTGGCAGGATGACCACACCAGCAGTGGGGTGTGTCGACCCCGGATCGTCGTGAAGAGGGGTTCAGGTGCGGCTGTCGCCACATGAACAAGAACGGTTGCTCATCTCCTACGCCGCGGAACTGGCGCGGCGCAGGCAGGGGAGGGGTCTGAAGTTGAACCACCCCGAGGCCGTCGCGCTGATCACCGATCACGTACTCGAGGGTGCGCGGGACGGACGCAGTGTCGCCGAACTCATGGCATCCGGTCGTGAGGTCCTTGCTCGCGACGACGTGATGGACGGTGTGCCCGAGATGCTGCACGACGTCCAGGTGGAGGCAACGTTCCCGGACGGAACGAAACTCGTCACCGTGCATCATCCGATCGGGTGATGCTGATGAGCCACCGGGACCTTGTAGCGCAAAAGCCAACGGCGACAACGTATTCCATGTTCGTCATCCCGCGTACCGGCGTGTCGGCGACACCGCGCGGCTGCCAGAACGAGAGGTGTCATGTCTGACGACAGTCCCGCGGTGATCCCCGGCGAGGTGATCGCCGCACCGGGAACCATCGAACTCAACGCAGGAGCCGACCCCGTGACGTTGACCGTCGTGAACTCGGGTGATCGGCCCGTCCAGGTCGGTAGCCATGTGCACTTCCCCCAAGCCAATTCGGCGCTCGATTTCGACAGGGCCGCCGCGCGGGGCCGTCGACTCGACATCGCCGCAGGTACCGCGGTTCGCTTCGAACCCGGCATCGAGATGACCGTGACGCTCGTACCCCTCGGCGGAACCCGTGAGGTATACGGGATTTCGCTGGACGCGCCGGGAAAGGTCGACTGACATGGCAATTCTGGGACGCGACCGCTACGCACAACTCTTCGGTCCGACGACCGGTGACCGAATTCGCCTCGCCGACACCGACTTGCTCATCGAGGTGACCGAAGATCGTTCCGGCGGACCGGGTCTCGCCGGCGACGAAGCGGTATTCGGTGGCGGCAAGGTGATCCGCGAGTCGATGGGACAGAGTCGCGCCACCCGCGCCGACGGTGCTCCCGACACCGTCATCACCGGTGTGGTCATCCTCGATCACTGGGGAATCATCAAGGCAGACGTCGGTATTCGCGACGGACGGATCATCGCGCTGGGCAAGGCGGGCAACCCGGACACCATGGACGGCGTTCATCCCGAGCTGGTGATCGGCGCCTCCACCGAGATCATCGCGGGAAACGGCAAAATCCTCACCGCGGGCGCCATCGACTGCCACGTCCACTTCATCTGCCCACAGATCATGGACGAGGCGCTCGGCAACGGCATCACCACGCTGATCGGCGGCGGCACGGGTCCGGCCGAGGGGAGTAAGGCGACCACGGTGTCGCCCGGCTCGTGGCACCTCGCGTCGATGCTCGCCGCGACCGACGGCTGGCCGATGAACATCGCGCTGCTCGGCAAGGGCAACACGGTGAGCGCCGAGGCGATGCACGAACAGATCCGCGCAGGTGCGTCGGGCTTCAAACTGCACGAGGACTGGGGGAGTACGCCCGCCGCGATCGACGCGTGCCTGCGCGTCGCCGACGAGACCGGTGTGCAGGTCGCCCTGCACTCGGACACGCTCAACGAGGCAGGCTTCGTCGAGTCGACGCTCGGTGCGATCGCCGGACGCAGCATTCACGCGTATCACACCGAAGGTGCCGGAGGTGGGCACGCGCCCGACATCATCACGGTCGCCTCGGTTCCCAATGTGCTTCCGAGTTCGACGAATCCGACGCGTCCGCACACCGTCAACACGCTCGACGAGCATCTCGACATGCTGATGGTCTGCCACCACCTCAATCCGACGGTGCCCGAAGACCTCGCGTTCGCCGAGAGCCGTATCCGACCGTCGACGATCGCCGCGGAGGATCTGCTCCATGATCTGGGTGCGATCTCGATGATCGGTTCGGATTCGCAGGCGATGGGTCGCATCGGTGAGGTGGTGTTGCGTACCTGGCAGACCGCGCATGTGATGAAGCGCAAACGCGGATCACTGCCGGGCGACGGCGCCGCCGACAACAATCGCGCGCAGCGCTACATCGCCAAGTACACGATCTGCCCGGCCGTCGCGCATGGGTTCGACTCCGAGATCGGGTCGGTGGAAACGGGCAAGCTCGCCGACCTCGTGCTCTGGGATCCCGCATTCTTCGGCGTCCGACCAGATCTCGTCATCAAGGGTGGCGCGATCGCGTGGGCACAGATGGGCGACGCGAACGCGTCCATCCCCACACCGCAGCCGGTGTTGCCGCGTCCGATGTTCGGGGCGAGCGCACCGTTGGCTGCCGCGACGTCGATTAGTTTCGTCGCACCGGGCTGCGATCCCGACCTCGCCGAGCGCATCGGTGTGCGACGCACACTCGTGCCGGTCACCGACACTCGCGGAATCGGAAAAGCCGACATGACCAACAACGACGCCCGGCCGGAGATCACTGTCGACCCGGACACGTTCACCGTCACCGTCGACGGCGAGGTGTGGGATGCGCCGCCGGTCACCGAACTGCCCATGGCGCAACGCTATTTCCTGTTCTGAGTTGCCCATGCTCCCGCCCCGATCTCGAGAACCGCACCATGACCCCACCTGAGAAACCATCGCGCTACGCGGGCGCGCCGCTGGCAATGATGTTGTCGCTGGCCGATTCCCGGCTGCCTGTCGGCGGGCACGTGCACTCGGGCGGCGTCGAACAGGCCATCGCCGACGGCTTTATCCGTGGGGTCAGTGATCTCGCGTCTTTCCTGCATCGACGTGTCACCACGAGCGGTTTGGTTGCCGCGTCCATCGCGGCGGCCGTCGCCGACGGCAGCATCGACGTTGCGCGTGCGCTGCAGGAAACCGACGCACGCACGCCGTCGGCGGCCGCACGCAAAGCGTCGATCGCTCAGGGCCGTGGCATGCTCCGATTGGCCAAACGTATGTGGCCGGAACGTGATTGGTCGTCGCACATGCCGACGACGCATCTGCCGGTCATCAGTGGAGCGGTGGGGGCGGCAAGCGCACTGTCGGGATTCCACACCGCCCTGGTACTCGTCTACACGACGATGAGCGGCTCGGCGACGGCCGGCCAGCGACTCCTCGCGCTCGACCCCGCCGACGTCGCGCTCATGATCGCCGACCTCGGTCCCGAGTGCGAACGTGTCGCGGCGTCGGCGGCGGTGGGTCTCGCTGATCTCTCCGATCCGGTTCTCGACGTCTTCGCCGAACGCCATGAGCGACAACCCATGCCCCTGTTCATGTCCTGACGTTGTCGTTCACCTCGCGACGTAGCGTTAAGTCACGTAGACCACCCCGCACTGTCCACAATCCCGAAAGGATCACCATGCCACCGCATCTCATCGACGGAGAGCCGCACAGCCACGATCATGACCGTCCGCGACGTCACCGCGAGCCGGGCGAGGCATTGCGGATCGGTGTCGGCGGACCTGTCGGATCGGGTAAGACGGCTTTGGTCGCAGCGCTGTGCCGCCAGCTTCGCGAGGAACTCTCCGTCGCGGTTCTGACCAACGACATCTACACCACCGAGGATGCAGACTTCTTGCGGCGCAACGCTGTTCTGCCCGACGAGCGCATCACGGCTGTGCAGACGGGTGGTTGTCCGCACACCGCGATCCGCGATGACATCACCGCGAATCTCGACGCGATCGACGACCTGGTCGCGGCGAATCCACCGCTCGACCTGATTCTCGTCGAATCCGGTGGCGACAACCTCACCGCCACCTTCTCGACCGGCCTGATCGACGTGCAGATCTTCGTGATCGACGTCGCCGGTGGCGACAAGGTCCCGCGCAAGGGCGGACCGGGCGTCACCTTCTCGGATCTGCTGGTGATCAACAAGACCGACCTCGCCGAGCGGGTCAATGCCGATCTCGACGTCATGCGCCGCGATGCCGCGAAGGTCCGCGACGACCGGCCGACCGCGATGATCTCGTTGACCGACGACCCGGCCGCCACCGACGTCTTGGCGTGGGTTCGCGCACAACTCGCGGCGCCCGTGGCGACGGGGTAATGCGTACCAGGGTCGAGATCGTCGTCGAGCCCGGTCGGCGTTTCCGACACCGGGCATCCGGTGGGTTGGCCGTACGCCAAACCGGTTCGCAGGCAGCACATCTCATCGGAACGGCAGCTACGCCGCTCGGTGGGGACGACATCGAGGTGCGTGTGATCGTCGAAGCGGGCGCCCACCTCGACCTCGGCAGTGTTGCTGCGACCATCGCCCTGCCGTCGACCCGGCGCGTCGACTCGACGATGTCGTGGTACATCGAACTCGGGCCAGGTGCCCGGTTACATCTGCATCCGGAGCCGACTGTCGTCGCGGCCGGTGCTGATCATCGGTCGGAGATCGTGGTCGCGATGTCAGACGATGCGATCCTCACGCTCTCCGAAGACGTGCAGATCGGACGTTCCGCGGAACTCGGCGACAAGGACGCCGGCGGGCGTTGGGAGGGCGGACTGCATGTCGATGTCGGTGACGTTCCCGCGCTGCGACACCGGGTGGCGCTGGGTGTCGGCTCAACCGCGCATCAGTCCGGCCTTCGCGCGACCAGCAGCGTCTTCCGCTACCCGGACACGCGCGCCGATCAGGTCGACCCGGAGGCTTTCGCCGCCCGCCTGGGCCTGGCATCGGGCGGGTCGCTCGCCACCGCACTCGGAGCGACCGTCGCACAGACACGGCGCCTCGTCGACGAGATGGAACTCGCGACGATGGCGCCGTGACCTGTACTGGAAGTCGAGCAGGCGGTCAGCTCGCCTTGGTGTCGGTTTTCTTCTCGACCTCTGCGTCGGCCTCTGGTGTCGTTGCGTCTGCCCCGACCGATTCGCCCTCGACCTCGTAGATGGGCTTGTTCTCGAGTTCGGAGAGATGCCCGATGGCGGTGCGGGCGTAGACCTGCTGTTCGGTCACCGCGAGCTGGGTGCGCCCACGGGTGCTGAACGCGAAGAACCAGTTGATCAGCGTGTTGAGGCGGTTGCGGAAGCCGACCAGATAGACCAGGTGCAGGGCCAACCAGCCCACCCACGCGAAGTATCCCTCGGTCTCGAACCGCTTGTCTGTTCCCGGGATCGGCACCGACATCACCGCTGAGAACCGCGACACCGTCGCCATCGAACCCTTGTCGTGGTACGAGAACGGCTTTCGCTGCTGCGGGGTCTGACCCTTGAGTCCGTTCTTGATGCAGTCGGCCGCGTACCGACCGCCCTGAATCGCGCCCTGCGCCATGCCGGGCACACCCTCGACGGACATCATGTCGCCGACGACGAAGACGTCGGGGTAGCCGGGGATCGACAGGTCGGCGAGCACCTTGACGCGCCCCGCGCGGTCGAGCTCGACGCCCGACTGCTCTGCGAGCTGCTTGCCGAGCGGGCTCGCCTGAACACCGGCAGACCACACCTTGCACTGCGACTCGATTCGACGCGTGGTGCCGTCCTTCTCCTTCACCACGAGACCGTCGTAGTCGACGTCGACAACCATTGCGTTGAGCTGGATCTCGACGCCGAGCTTCTCGAGGCGCTTGGCGGCCTTCGTCCCGAGCTTCGGTCCCATCGGCGGCAGAACCGCGGGCGCGGCGTCGAGCAGGATCACCCTCGCCTGAGTGGGGTCGATGTTGCGGAAGGTGCCCTTGAGGGTCTTGTCGCTCATCTCGGCGATCTGCCCTGCGAGCTCGACACCCGTAGGTCCGGCACCGACGACCACGAACGTGAGCAACTTGTCGCGCTCGGCAGGGTCGTCGGACAGTTCTGCCTGCTCGAACGCGCCGAGAATACGACCGCGAAGTTCGAGGGCGTCGTCGATGGTCTTCATGCCGGGAGCGAACTCGGCGAACCGGTCGTTGCCGAAGTACGACTGATCGGCGCCCGCAGCGATGATGAGTTTGTCGAAGGGGGTCTCGGTCACTCGCTCGAGCAGACGTGACTTGACGACCTTGTTCTTGAGATCGATCTCGAACACGTCGCCCATGAGGACGGCGGTGTTGTTCTGCTTGCGCAGGACGACCCGGGTGGCCGGAGCGATCTCACCCTCGGCGACGATTCCCGTCGCGACCTGATAGAGCATGGGCTGGAAAAGATGGTGCGTGGTCTTGGCAATCAACGTGACGTCGACGTCGGCCTTGCGGAGTCGCTGCGCGGCGAACAATCCGCCGAATCCCGAGCCGATAATGACAACACGAGGACGGGCGGGGGCTGTCGGAGCGGGGCTGCTCATGATCGAGAACATCTCCTTCGCGCATTGCAGGAACGACGCGCAGGGCGCGCGTACATCTCAACGGTAGTCAATGATCAGTCGTAGGTCGCGGTGAGCCTTCGGTTGACGCCGAACTGCTCGCGCGGCGGTGTTGCGGACGCATCACCGCCGTCACGTACGGCACGGCACCCCAGCGTCACGCGGGCAGGTTCAGCACCTGGTGTCGGCGCGCGTCGGCGCCCATGACCAGTGCTTCCCAATGGTGTCTGAGCAGCTCGTATTCGAGTTCTCCCAGGTTCTCACGATTCCCGTGACCATGTGCGGGCTGCCTGTCGACGAGATCGCCGCCCGCCCGAACGCCTGACACCCGCATCCCGAGCTTTTCCATCACTCGTCGCGACGAGGAATTGCGCAGAGTGGTGCTCGCGAAAACACGCTCGGTGTGCAGTTCGTCGAATGCGAGTCCGACGACGGCGCGGGCCGCCTCGGTGGCGAGTCCACGGCCCCACGTCTCGCGGCACAGCCGATAGCTCAGTTCCATCTCCGAACGCTGACTGTGGCGCGGCGCACGGAGGAGTACCCAGCCGAGAAATGCCTGATAGCGCTGGTCGATGGCGATCCACATCCCACCCCGACCGGTGCGCAGTTCGGCCCGAGCGCGGGGGATGACCCAGTCGGAGATCTCGGCACGCGGCGTCGGGCGTCCGCCCGAGACAAACCGCATGACCTCGGGATCGGAGTCGAGAAACACGAGCGCATCGACGTCGGTCGCGTCGACCGGTCGCAGCCGTAGACGGCGAGTCTCAACGTTCACACATCCCCCAAGAAAACCGAGCGTGCCGGGCGGTCATGGCCCCCTGCAAGTCTCTCCCCGGTCACGGAGTCTACGTAGTCTCCGCCCGGACCGGGTCAGATCGTCGCGGTGTGTCGTGCGTGTCTTCGACACGGTAGGTGGCGCGCGTCTTCGACACGGGTGTCGTGCGTGAGTGTGTAGTTGTCGACGACGCCGTGCCGCCGATGTCGGTTCCGCCGGATAGGCTGCGGAGCGTGTCAGATACCACTGTCCCGATCGTCGCCGGCGAGCCCGCCGCGTCCGTTGGCCCCGGTCCGGTGTCGCCGTCGGGCGCAACCACAGTGTCCCTACAGTTGCGCTGGGGCGACATGGATGTCAACAAGCATGTCAACAACGTGCAGTTCGCCAGGCTCTTCGAAGAAAGTCGTGTGCGCACGTTCGCGGAGTGGTTCGAGGGCAAGTCGGTGGTGCTACCGATTCTGGTCGCGCGTCAGGTCATCGAGTTCCGCGCAGTCCTCGAGTACTCGTTCGACCCGGTCACCATCACCACCGGCGTCTCGCGGATCGGACGGACGTCGTACACACTGACGGCCGTCCTGGCCGATCCGTCCGGTCTCGTCTGTGCCGTCGCCGAGACAACGCTCGTCGCGATCGACCCCAGTACTTCTCGCCCGCGACCCATCTCCGACGACGGCCGCGCCATCCTTGAATCGCATCGCATCGAGCCGCAGCCGATGCACACGAACTGACCGAGGTCGGAACACCACGTGCTGAGCCTCCACCGCGCAGAACGCAGCGACACCCTCGCCGACGCACTCGCCGACGTCCTGCGGACCCCGCTTGCCGATCCGATGGCAACCGAGATCGTCGCGGTGCCTGCGCGCGGCGTCGAACGATGGCTGACCCAACACCTCGCGACCACGCTGGGTGCCGATGCGGGCCGCACCGACGGGATCGCCGCGAACATCGACTTCTCGTCGCCGGCCGCCTTGAGCGAAGCCGTCGTGGATGCCGTCCGTACAACGCCGCGTTCGCACGCGGGACCGTACGGTCGTCACGACCCCTGGGAACCAGCACGAATGGTGTGGCAGGTCCTCGCCGTCCTCGACGAGAACATCGACGATCCGGCACTCGACATCATTGCGCGACATATCGGTTCGGGTCGCTCCGCGACGGCAGGTCCGGGTCGCTCCGCGACGGCAGGTTCGGGTCGCTCCGCGACGGCAGGTTCGGGTCGCTCCGCGACGGCAGGCGACAGTGACCTACGGATCGGCCGACGCTTCGCCACCGCTCGCCATCTCGCCGACCTCTTCGATCGGTACGGGCGCCAGCGCCCCGCAATGCTTGTCGAATGGGCCAACGGCCACGACACCGACGGATCCGGGGCGGCACTCGCATCGGACATGAAGTGGCAGGCCCGATTCTGGCGGGCGGTACACGCGCGGATCGGCGTCGACCATCCCGCGCTTCTGCTCGACGACGTGTGCGCACGCGTCCGCTCTGACCCCGATGCCGTCGACCTCCCCGAACGCATCAGTGTCTTCGGTGCGACTCGAGTGACCGAATCATTCCGACAAATACTGTCTGCACTCGCACGCCATCGCGATGTGCACCTGTTTCTGCCGCACCCGTCGCCTGCGCTGTGGGCATCGGTGGCGCGCGCCGATACACAGGCGGGCTCCGAAACCGTCGATCAGGTGCGTCGCGCCGACCGGCCGATCCCCGCGATCGATCATCCGCTGCTAGCCGGGCTGTCGCGCGATGTCCAGGAACTCCAGCAACGCATCGCCCCTATCGTCGACAGCGACATCTATCACGAGTCTCGAGTCCAACAGTCTCGAGCCGGGGCGGGCGTCGACTCGACACGTCTGCTGCCGCGCCTGCAGGCCGACCTGCGCGACGACACCGTGCACCCGACCACGGCGCCGGCCGACTCGTCGCTCGAGATACACGCGTGCCACGGTGCCGAGCGGCAGGTCGAGGTCATGCGCGACAGACTGCTGCACCTGTTCGCCGACGATTCGACGCTCGAACCGCGCGACGTCCTGATCATGTGTCCCGACGTCGAGTCGTTCGCGCCGCTCATCCGTGGTGCCTTCGGTCAATCCGGCCTCGACCACCCGGCGTTCAACCTCCGGGTGCGCCTGGCCGACCGCGGTCCCCGTCAGGTGAACCCCGTCCTCGACGTGGTGGCGTCGATCGTCGAACTCGCTGCGAGTCGAGCAGCGGCAGGCGACATCGTCGACCTGTTGAGCCGTTCGCCGGTTCGGTCCCGGTTCGCGATGGACGACGACGATCTCGACATGATTCGGGAGTGGTTGGCGCACAGCAACATTCGCTGGGGTCTCGGAGAGAATGAACGCGCCCGATTCGGACTGTCCGGCTTCCGTCAGGGAACCTTCGCGAGCGGAGTCGATCGCATCGCTCTCGGAGCAGTCGCCGAGGAGGCCGACGGCGAATGGTTGGGCGCCGCGCTCCCGCTGGCAGGTGTGGAGAGTACCGAGATCGACTTGGCCGGCAGGTTCACGGAATTCGTCGACCGGCTCGCAGACCTCTTCGACCGCATGGGAGGTCGTTCCTCCCGTGCAGCGTGGCAACAGACGCTGATCGACGTCGTTGACCAGCTCACGCTGTCCGATCCGGGCGAGGAATGGCAACGGGCACAGGCGGTCCGGGCGATAACGGACGCTCTTGACGCCGATGAGTCCGATTCGCAGCATCTGCTGCTCGCCGACATCCGTGACCTGATGGCCGGGGTGGTGGCGGGGAGACCGACGCGCGCCAACTTCCGGACCGGCGAACTGACCGTCTGCACCATGGTGCCGATGCGTTCGGTGCCACACCGTGTGATCGTGCTCCTCGGAGTCGACGCCGACACTTTCCCACGCGCACAGCGCACCGATGGCGACGATGTCCTCGGCCGTGATCCGCTTGTCGGGGAACGGAATCCGCGCGACGAAGACAGGCAGCTGTTCCTCGATGCGATCGGCGCCGCCGGGGACTCGCTACTCGTGTTCTACAACGGAGCCGACCCGGTGAACGGAAGCCGCATCCCGCCCGCGGTGGTCGTCAGCGAACTCGCCGAGAGTGTCGCCACCTTGCGAGGACTCGACGACCCCTCCGACGTCGTCATCACCCACACCCTGCACGGATTCGATCGGTTGAATTTCACCCCCGGCGCGATCGGTTCGATTCCGACACCATTCAGCTTCGACGCCGAGTTGCTCGCGGGCGCACAGGCTCTCGACTCTGACGCGGTGCCGTCCGCGCGATTGTCCGACGCCGAGGTCGGCGATCTCGAACCCGCCGACATCGAGTTGCGCGACCTCGTAGCGTTCCTCGCGAATCCGATCGAGGGCTTCGTGCGTCAGCGACTCGGGGCACGAATGCCAGACGACGATCGGGCACACACCGACGAACTCGACGTAGAACTCGATGCTCTCGACAGGTGGGGCGTCGGCGACCGATTCCTACGACAGATGCTCGCGGGCGACGATCTCGTCACCTCTCAGGCAGCAGAGCTGCGACGTGGCAACCTGCCTCCATACGAGTTCGGGCGCCGTGAGTTGGTCGAGATCTCCGAAACGGTGTCACGTGTGTACGACGCGGTCGCCTCGGTACGCACGCAGCCGCCGGTCACCCGCGACGTCGTCGTCACCTTGCCCGACGGTCGTCGCGTCCACGGCAGCATCGCCGACATCGTCGAGAACTCGCCGTTCGGAACGACGATCGTCACCGCGACGTACTCTCGTGTGCGGGCCAAGCAGCGATTGACCGCGTGGCTGGGATTGCTGCTGCTCGCGGCGTCGGCCGCCGACGCGTCACCGCCGTCGGCGCTCGTCGTCGGCCGCGGCGGCGCGGGAGCGGTTGCCCAGTCCATGCTCACAGCTCCCGACGACGCACGCGCCGTGCTCAACGATCTCGTGCGGCTACGCGATCTCGGGTTGCGCTCGCCGCTTCCCCTGCCGCTCGAACCCGCGGAGGAGTACGCCACCAAGGTGTGCGCAGGCGTCCGTTCTGACGCGGCGGTGGAGACCGCACGACGCAGCTTCGACGGGATGTTCGGAGCGGGCACCGACACCTACCTGCGCTTCGTGTTCGGGGCCGACGTGACGTCGTCGGTCGCATTCGACGAGATCCTGCGGATGTCGACCTCCGACGACCCCCGGTGGGCCGGGCTGATCCTGCCCGGAGAGGCCGAGGCGCCGCTGTTCACCAGGCTCGCCCGCGCCCTCTGGAATCCACTCCTCGACCACGAGACGATGTCATGACCAAAGCGCGCACCATCCCCGACACGGGAAGACCTGGGTCCGAAACCGCCTCTGCACCACAGCCTTTCGACGTTGCAGCACCGTTGCCCGGCGGCACAACGGTCCTTGAGGCCAGCGCGGGGACAGGTAAGACGTATGCGATTGTCGGCGTCGCGGCTCGACAGATCGCCGACGGCCTGCCGATCGACAAGCTGCTGTTGGTCACGTTCAGTCGCTCGGCGAGTGCCGAACTGCGCGAGCGCATGCGCGCACGCCTCGCCGACCTCGTCGTCGCTCTCGACCCGGCGCGCGTGCACACCGATCGCGACGGCGACGACGATCCGGTGTTACGCACGGTGCTGACAGGTAGCCCCGACGAGATCGCCGCGCGCCGTGGACGTCTCATGCAGGCGCTCTCCGATTTCGACGCCTCGACGATCGCGACGACGCACACGTTCTGTAACCGGATGCTCGAAGCGCTGGGCTTCCTCGGCGAACGCGAACTGATCTACGACGTCGTCGAAGACACCGACGACATCGTCGAACAGACCGCGCTCGATCTGTACCTGTCGTCGTATGCGGGTGATGCCGATCGCCCGCCATTCTCCGTCGGCGAGGCGATGGCGATCGCGCGCGAGGCCGTCCGCAGCGCGGGGGTGCCGCTGGCGCCGCAACCCGACGACACCGCAGACACCACACCATCGGCCGCAACCCAGCGGGTGCGGTTCTGCGAGCGCGTGCGCAGCCGCGTCGAACGTCGCAAGCGCCTCGCGCGACTGCGGACCTACGACGACCTCCAGATGATTCTGTACCGGGTCGTCACCGACCCGGAGTTCGGTGAGGCGGCGTGCGAGCGCATCCGGGCGTCGTTCGAGTTGATCCTCGTCGACGAATTCCAGGACACCGACCCGTTCCAGTGGGAGATCCTGCGGCGCTGCTTTCACGGGCATCGACAACTGGTTCTCGTCGGCGATCCGAAGCAGTCGATCTACGCGTTCCGTGGTGCGGAGGTCCGCAGCTATCTGACGGCCGTCGACGTCGCCGATTCACTCCGTGCGCTCGACACGAATCACCGTTCCGACGCCGACCTCGTCACCGCGCTGGATCGGATCTACGGCGGCGCGAGCCTCGGTGATCGATCGATCACGGTGCACCCCGTTCGGGCCGCGCGGTCGGGGAGTCGGATCTCCGGTGCACCGGCTCTGCGCGTGCGCGCCCTGTCGCGAAGCGACTTCACCATCCGTGGAAAGAATGGATTCCCTCCGGTTGCCGACGTCCGGTCCGCGATCACGGCCGACGTCGCGAACGACATCGCCCGGCTCCTCGCCTCCGACGCCCGGCTCGACACCGGCGACGGACCACGCGCCGTCACCCCGGGCGACATCGCGATTCTCGTTCGCACGAACGGCACCATCGAGCCGCTGCAGCGAGCGCTGTCGGAACTCGGCATCGCCTCAGTCGTCGGCACCGGGACCAGCGTCTTCCGCACGATCGGTGCGCTGCACTGGTTGTGGGTGATCCGTGCGATCGAGCAACCGGCGCGTGCCGACCGCGTCCGACTTGCCGCGCTCACGCCTCTGATCGGTTGGGACGCAAGCGAACTCGCAGAGGCCTCCGACACCCGCCTCGCGGAGCTGTCGTCGATGTTCGCCGAACTGGGGCGAGTCTTCGCCGACGGTGGGTTCGCAGCCCTGTCTCAACGTCTCCTCGCAGCCGAGAACGTCGCTGGGCGTGTGCTTGGAATCGAGGACGGCGAACGCGCACTGACCGATCTGCTGCAGGTGGCGTCGCTGGTGAACAAGCACGTCGTCGAGAGCGAGTGCGGGCTGGCAGGCGTCGTGGAGTGGCTTGCGGATCGCATCGCCGATGAATCCCAGTGGCGGCGCCACGAGGATCAGACCAGACGTCTCGACCGCGACACCCATGTCGTGCAGATCATGACTGTGCACGCGAGCAAGGGACTGGAGTTCCCGATCGTGTACGTGCCGTTCGGTTGGGACGCCGCGCGGGTCTCGAAGCCGAAAACCTTTCGCTACCACGACGATGCCGGTCGCCGTCACCTCGACGTCGGTGGCGAGGGGACTCGCGGATGGGGTGAGCGGATCGCGCGTCGTAACGAGGAGGAAGCGGGCGAGGACCTCCGCCTGCTCTACGTCGCATTGACGCGCGCCTCGTCACAGGTTGTCATGCACTGGGCACCGTCGTTCAACACGTCGAAGGGTCCACTGCACCGATTATTGTTCGGACGCCAAGAACACGCAGGCGAGACGCGACGCGGCATCGCCGCCGAGACCGTACCGACCTCGGTGAACGTGCCGGACGACCACACGTGCGTGTCGACCCTGCGCGCGCTCGCAGCCGATCCGCCGGTGTCGATCAGTGTCGAGCACGCCGACGACTCGCCGGCACCGGTGTGGACACCGCCCGATGACGACGACAGCCGCCCCGAACTCGACGTCGCGCGGTTCACCCGCACGATCGACCAGCAGTGGCGTCGCACCTCGTACTCGGCCCTGATCGCCGGTGCCGCGCACCGACATCCGACCCTGACAACCGGCAGCGAACCCGAGGTCGGCTCCGCTGCCGACGGCGAGTTGATCACCGACGAGCCTGCCGATCCCGCCGACACTCTCGACTCCGGCGATCCCTATGCGGCAACGGATCCGGCAGCCGCACAGGCTTCGGCGCTTCCCGACGGAACACCGTCGCTGATGAACGGCATGCCATTCGGAGCGGCCTTCGGAACACTGGTCCACGAGGTGCTCGAATACGTCGACACCGCAGCACCCGACATCGACGACCATGTCCGCGAACTGTGTGCCACGTCCGCGACCAGGCACGCACTCGACGTCGACGTCGACGATCTCGCCGCCGCGCTACGAGCCGTACTGACAACCCCCTTGGCGTCGCTCGGAGGCACCCTGTGGTCGGTCAGGCCGCGAGATCGGCTGGCAGAGTTGGACTTCGAGTTCCCGCTCGGTAACGCGGCGTCGACGCCGTCCGCCGCGGCGGTCCTATCCGACGTCGCCGCCCTGATGAATCACCATCTCTCCGAAGAGGATCCGCTGCGCGCCTACGCCGAGTCGCTCGCCGAGATTCCGCCGCGCGCACTGCGCGGCTATCTCACCGGGAGTATCGACTCGGTGCTCCGCACATCCGACGGCCGATACGTCGTCGTCGACTACAAGACCAACCGGTTGCGTCCGGGCGAGCTGAGCGCTGAAGACTTCACCGCCGATGCGATGGCCGCGGAGATGATCGGCGCACACTATCCGTTGCAGGCACTGCTGTATTCCGTTGCGCTGCACCGCTATCTTCGCTGGCGACTACCCGGCTACAAGCCTGCCGAGCACCTAGGTCCGGTGCAATACCACTTCGTGCGCGGGATGGTGGGCGCCGACACCCCACCGGGTTGCGGTGTCTACGAATGGGACATCCCCACCGGGTTGGTCACCGAGTTGTCGGATCTACTCGCGGGCATCGAAGGAGGCGACGACCGGTGAGCACCGACAATCCCGGTGTGCTGTCCGTCGACGATGCGCGACGGGTTCGCGACGCTGACGGCATCCTCGCCGATGCAAACGCCGCAGGCCTTTTCGCTGCATCGGATCTGCACATCACCTCGCGCGTGGTCCGCATGTGCGGCGAGCCGGTGTCGGTCGCGGCTCAGGTTGCCACCGCACTCGCCGTGCGCTCGGTGCGTCTCGGGTCGACGTGTTTCGCGCTTGCCTCCGTCGACGATCTGCCGGGCGTGGGATCGCTCGCGCTTCCGAGTGCCGCCGAGATGCTCGCCGAACTGCGGGATTCTCCGCTGATCGTCGGCGCCCGCGGGTCCACACTGCAGCCCGTCGTGCTGATGGATTCAGACGACGGTCCGTTGATCTATCTCCGGAAGTACTTCCGCCAGGAGCAGTCGATCCGTGAGACGCTCGCCAACCGCGCGACCAGTGCGCCCGATGTCGATGCGGCCGCGGTGCGGGCGCAGGTCGAGCAGGTGTTCGCCGACAGCACCGCAGAGCCTCGGCAGCGCCTCGCGGCTGAGGTTGCCGCCTCGCACTGGACGTCGATTCTCGCCGGTGGGCCGGGAACGGGAAAGACGTACACGGTCGCGCGGATTCTTGCCGTTCTCGACAACCTTGCTGTTCTCGACAACGTCGCCGGAGGTGGCCTGCGCATCGGCATGTGCGCGCCGACCGGTCGAGCGGCAGCCCAGTTGCAGGCGTCGGTCGACCTTGACGGGACGTTGCCCACCTCGGTGCGGGCGGTGACCGTGCACAGCCTTCTCGGCTGGCGTCCGGGCTCGACGCCCCGCTACGGACGGGCCAACAAGCTGCCGCACGACGTGATCGTCGTCGACGAGACGTCGATGCTGTCGATGACCGCGATGAGCAGACTGCTCGACGCCGTCCGCTCAGACGCTCGGCTGATTCTCGTGGGCGATCCCCATCAGCTGGCCTCGGTGGAAGCGGGTGCAGTCCTTGCCGACCTCGTCGAGCGTGCGCCCGGCCCGCCACCCCCGTCGGCGTACCCGACGATGCCGCTCGACCCGTCGATCGAGTTGGACGCCGACGAATCGGCGCGTCTGAATGACGGAGTTGTCACGCTGCGTCGCGGGTTTCGATTCGGCGGTGAGATCTCCCGCGTGGCCGATGCGGTCAATCGTGGCGACGCGGATGCCGTCGTCGACCTGGTCACCTCGCCTGAGATCGCCGACGTACAGCTCGTCGCCCCCGACAACCTCGACTCCGTACGCGACGACATCGTCGCCTGGGGCAGGGCGCTGCACCGCGCGGCGCACACCGGAGACGTCGACGCCGCGTTGGCCGCGCTCGATTCGCACCGGGTTCTGTGCGCGCATCGTGAGGGGCTCTGGGGCGTTCGCGGTTGGCAACGACGCGTTGCCGACTGGCTGTCGGAGTCGCCGGGCCTTCCGCGGATCGAGCTCGACACGATGGTGTGGTCCGTGGGTGAGCCGCTGCTGGTGACGTCGAACGACCGACAGACCGGGACGTTCAACGGCGACTGCGGAGTGGTTGTCCGTACCGGTGACGAGACCGATCCCGACCGGGTGCAGGTCGCGTTCCGCCGCGGCGCGCAGGAGCGTCTGATCGCCCCGGTGCAACTGCCAGACGTCGCACCCGCGTACGCGATGACGATTCACCGCAGTCAGGGAAGCCAGTTCGGAGGTGTCACCATCGTGCTGCCGCCCGCGGGCTCAGAGCTGCTGACGCGTGAACTCCTCTACACCGCGATCACGAGGGCACGTACTCGCGTGCGGATCGTCGGAACGCGAGAAGTATTGGCCGAGGCCGTTACTCGCCGTGTTCATCGGGCAAGTGGATTGCGGTCGTCGGTCCGGGACTTGCCCTGATTCAGATGTCGCAGCCGTCTGCGGTGAGGTCGCGCCGCAGGAAGCACTCGGTGCCGAGGGCCAGATCACGTTGCGCGCGCGGCAGACTCATCAGCGCAGAGACGGTGGATCGTCGTGCCAGTTCGGTCTTGTGGGACTCGATCGCGCGAACCTTGTGTTCGATCCACTCGGATACATCGAGTTGAAGCCCGAGCGTATGTGTGGGCGCGCCGGGAAAGTCGCCGGGCTGCAGTAGCGGAAAGAGTGTGTCCGCCAGTTCGGCGACCATCCAGTCGGCGATGGTCGCGAAGTACAGCGAACGCACCTGCCAGGCCGGTAAGCCATCGCGGTACAGGGTTGGGGTGGCGGCAGCATCGGCGGCAGCACAGGTGATTCTGTGTGCCCTGATGTGGTCGGGGTGTCCGTAGATCCCATACGCGTCGTAGGTGACGAGAACGTCGGGTCGTAGACGGCGGATGTGGCCGGCCAACTCGGCGACCTCGCTGTCGAACGACGCATCGGTCAACCGTTGATGCCCGGGCGCGGACTCCGGCACCTTCAGGTCGGCGTAGTCGAGCAGTATCGGTTCGTCGTGAACGCCTAGTTCGCCGAGTGCGTCGAGCAGCTCGCGATGCCGTGGAGTGCCCGACGTCCACGTGCACATCACCACGGAGACCTCGCCACCTGCGGCGATCGCGCGGGCGATCAGGCCGCCGGTCCACAGCGACTCGTCGTCGGGGTGTGCGTGAACGAGCATGATGCGCGGTGTCGACATCCTTCGCTTTCCAAGGCTCGGTGGTCTTGCGGTCGTTGGTGCTGGGGTCGATTGTGTCCGAACGCGGTGAGGTTCGCCGTGCTCCGACCCTCCTCAGGGTACTGCGCACGGCGTCGGTAAAATTCTTACGTCGCGCACGTCGCACCCCGTGAGGTCGCGACGGCATCGAATCGGCAGACAACGCGCCCAGTCGTACTGATCCGGAGGCACATGATGAGCACCCAGTCGGAAACCCGCGAATTCCAGGCAGAGACCCGTCAGCTACTGGACCTGATGGTGCACTCCGTGTACTCCGACAAGGACAGCTTTCTTCGGGAGCTGATCTCGAACGCATCCGACGCGCTCGACAAGCTCAGACTGGAGTCGCTCGTCGACAAGGACCTCGACGTCGACACCTCCGATCTGCACATCACGCTCGAGCCGAGCTCGAACGACAGCGCCGAGCGCATCCTCACCATTCGCGACAACGGCATCGGAATGTCACGCGACGAGGTCGTCGAATTGATCGGCACCCTTGCGCGCTCGGGCACCGCTGAATTGCGGGCCAAGCTCGCGCAGGCGTCGGATTCCGCGGCAACCGAAGAGCTGATCGGACAGTTCGGCATCGGCTTCTATTCGACCTTCATGGTCGCCGACAAGGTCACCCTCGTCACCCGCAAGGCAGGCGAGCAGACCGGAACCCGTTGGGAGTCAACGGGTGACGGCACCTACACCATCACAGATGTCGACGACGCACCGCAGGGAACGTCGGTGACGCTGACGCTCAAGCCGGCCGACACCGAGAACCACCTCTACGACTACACCGACCAGACGAAGCTTCGCGCACTCGTCAAGCGTTACTCCGATTTCATCGCGTGGCCGATCCGGATGGACGTCGAGAAGACGACCACCACTCCCGCGGAGAACGACGGCGACGAACCGGTCACCACGACCACCACGGAAACCGAAACCATCAATTCGATGAAGGCGCTGTGGTCGCGTTCGCGCGACGAGGTGTCCGACGAGGAGTACAAGGAGTTCTACCGCCACGTCGCGCACGCCTGGGACGATCCGCTCGAGATCATCACCCTCAAGGCCGAGGGAACGTTCGAATATCAAGCGCTGCTGTTCATCCCGTCGCAGGCGCCGTTCGATCTGTTCATGCGTGAACGCACCGGCGGAGTGCAGTTGTACGTCAAACGAGTGTTCATCATGGACGACTGCGACGAGCTGATGCCCGAGTATCTCCGCTTCGTCAAGGGCGTTGTCGACGCTGCGGATCTCTCGCTCAACGTGTCCCGCGAGATCCTCCAGCAGGATCGACAGATCAGAGCAATCCGTCGTCGACTCACCAAGAAGGTGATCTCGACCGTCGACGAGATGCGCGCCGCCCGTCCCGACGACTACCGGACGTTCTGGGATAACTTCGGGCGCGTCTTCAAAGAAGGTCTGGTCAACGACGGCGACAATCGTGATGCGCTTCTCAAGGCATCGGCATTCGAAACCAGCCATGCCGCAGACGAATTGACATCGCTGGCCGATTACGTCGGTCGGATGTCCGACGCACAGAAGTCGATCTACTACCTCACCGGCGAATCCCGTCAGCAGATCGAGAACTCGCCGCATATGGAGGCGTTCCGGGCCAAGGGCATCGAGGTGCTCTTCCTGCACGACCCTGTCGACGAGATGTGGGTCTCGAGCGGTGTCGAATTCGACGGAAAGCCGTTCCGTTCGATCGCCAAGGGCGAAGTCGATCTCGACGAACTCGACGGTGACACAAGCACTTCCGACGAGTCGACCGATACGCGCAATGCCGAGTTCGAGGAACTGCTCACCTGGCTCGGTGAGGCGCTTGACGCCGACATCAGTGAAGCCCGACTCTCGCACCGTCTCACCGAGTCGGCCGCGTGTCTCGTCGGAGACACCTACTCGATGTCGCCGCAACTCGAACGCCTCTATCGTGCGTCGGGTCAGGAACTGCCCAAGACCAAGCGTGCCCTCGAACTCAATGCCGATCATCCGCTGGTCGTCGGTCTCAACGCGGCATTCAAGGCCGACACCGACCATTCGCGGCTGACCCCTACCGCCAAGCTCATCTACGGGATGGCGTTGATCGCCGAGGGCGGGGAGCTCGACGACCCCGCCGATTTCGCACGTCTGCTGACGGGAACGCTCACCGCCTCCGTAGCCCCTGCAGGTGGTAGCGACTGACGATCATTCACCCGTCTGACCCGACTGCCATAGGTCGTTCACGTTCGTTTAAGGTTGGTCCGATTCCGACGAGTCCGACAGCGAGTGCAACGAGCCACAGAGGCTGGCCGCGTCGGCGACGACAGGGGGAGATGCCGCCGTGAGTTATCCGCACGATCCGTTCCAGCCGGGCGATTCGACGCCCCAGGGTGCGACGCCCCAGAAAGCGACACCCCAGAAAGCGACGCCCCAGAGTGCTCCCGGGGCGAGTGATGCGACCTCGAGTGACGGCAAGTCGGCGGGCGGGTACGCGCCATACGGGCAGCAGAGTCCCGCGCAACCGGTGTACGGACAGTCGACGTATGGCGAGTCGCACTATGGGCAGTCGACGTATGGCCAGGCCGACGCCGCCCAGCCGGCGTATGGCAAGGGCGGGTACGAGCAGTGGCAGTCGGCGCCGGCCGGCACCGCCCAACCGGCGGCGAATGTCGGTCAGCCGCACCAGGGTTACGACGCGAACCCGGGCCAGCAGCCTCAATACGGTCAGCCCCAGTACGGTCAGGCGGGCCAACCTCAGGGATATGGTCAGCAACCCGGTGCGGGGTGGGGTGCGCAGCCGGCGATGGGCGGCGGGGGAGTGCCGCCGCAACGTCCGAAGCAGAAGAACAAGCGGCTCTTTCTGCTTCTGGGAATCGGCGGCGGCGCCCTGGTCCTGATCGTCGCCCTCGTGGTGACGCTGATCGTCGTGTTCACCGGCGACTCGGGTCCCGGCGGTTCGCCAAAGGCCGCGGTTCAGACCTATCTCGAAGGTCTCTCCAGCGGCGACGCCAAGAAGGCGCTGAGCGTCGTCAGAACACCGCCGTCGGAAAAACTGCTCACCGACGAGGTGCTGAAGAAGCAACAGGCAACCGCCAAGATCTCGGACATCAACGTGCGCGAACCGTCGACGTCGTTGTCGTCGATGGCCACGGTGAAAGCCACGTACAAATTCGGAGATCGCAACGCCGACATCGATTTCAGGCTCAAGAAGTCCGACGGCAAGTGGACCGTCGACAATGGGACCATCCCGATCGATGTCGATGACACCCGCGTGCCGCAACTGACCGCGTTCGGTGTCGACGTCAGCAAGGACAGCAAGGTCTACGTGTTCCCGGGGCCGGTCGAGTGGGGTTCGGCCAACCCGAACTTCTCGGTCAAGGCCGATAACTCCGGCGACTTCCCGCTGGGGCCGACATACGCGTCGTACAACTCCCTCAAAGTCGAGTTGAGCGATCAGGGAACCAAGGCCGTGGCGACGGCCCTCGACACGTACTTCACGAACTGCGCGGGTTCGACGCAGGCCGACGCGTCGAAGGACAAGCCGGGATGTTCGCAGTCGCTGTATCAGTCGGTCGTCCCGGGAAGCGTTCGCTGGACCAAGCCGACCGACATCAATGAACTGAGGCTCAGCCCGGATTACGAGACTCCCACCAGCGTGAAGGTATACGGCAGTGTGGAGTGGCCCGCTACGTACATGTCGACCTCGTCCGGCCCGGGAAGCTACACCGACAGCGACTACCTCAGTGGCTCTGTCGACCTCGCGGCTGCCCAGCCCACCTTCACCGCGTCTCGCTGACGAGGTGCAGGCGACCACCTGATGGCTGGGCGCGACGGGGACGTCGCGCCCAGCCATCAGCCTGCTCTGTAGATCTCGATGTCGAGTGGGTGCCCCGGCGGCGTATCGGCGACCTTTTCGACGCCGTCGAGCGACGTGCCCAGCGGCGCCTGGACGACGGCTCCCTGTGCGCGCGTGCTGATCTCGTCGCGCAGATGCTCTCGCAGCATGTCGTTGCGGGTGAGGACCGCCCCCATCCAGCTCACGCGAGATGCATCGCCCTCGTGCCACCCGGTGCGGCGTAGCGCCGCGATCACCGACGTGGCCAGCTCTGTGGCTGCGTGGCGAAGAATGTCCACGGCGATTCCGTCGCCGCTATCGGCTTCCCGCCCGACGATCCGGGCAAATCCCGCGATCGACGCGACATGGTCCGGCGCTCCCTGCAGTCGCATGTACAGCTCAGGTAGCTCACCGAACTCGTCGACCGCCGCGCGTTCCAGCGAGGTGGCGCCGCTGCGTCCGTCGAACGAACGCAGCGCCGCGTCGAGTCCGGCGCGTCCGATCCAGTAGGCGCTGCCCGCGTCACCGAGAAGGTGACCCCACCCGTCGATCCGCGCCGTACCGAGGTCTCCCACGCCCAACGTCACCACCCCGGTCCCGACCGCGGTGACGACTCCATGGTCGAATCCGTTGGCGCCGAGATACGCAGACACCGAGTCATGAACCAGGAACACCGAATCGACGCCGAGATCGGCAGTCAGTGCCAGCAGTCGCTCGGGACGTGACTGATCGGGGGTCAGCCCTGATACCCCCGCGGTAAGGGTCGTCGCGCGAACCGGCGCGTCGGCGAGCGCTCGCCGTGCGATCTCGGCGACTTGCTCCACAACCGGTCGCGACGTGAAGATCGGCCCGTCGTCGCGGTCCGTCGTCGTGCCGTCGATGGCGAGGCGGACGCGTGAGCCGCTCTGCCCTCCGTCGATGCTGACTCGACGTGTGTCCGGTCCGGTTGTCATGGCACCTCCCGGTCCGAAACTACCCGCTCATGCCGCGCGTTCGACGGGGATCGGGATGGTCAGGAGTGCAACGTCGTTGGCTCGGTGGATCGGAAGAATGGGCACGCCGAAGCGTTGCGCGGCACTCACGAGGAGACGGCACCATCCGAGATCGCGCGCGGTGATCCCGTCCCTGCCAGGCCGTGTGAGCAGGAACGCCAGCGACAGATGCCCGTCGTCAGTAACCGTGCGGAGTTGGGTGATGAGGGTGTCGATCAGATGCGCGTCGGGCACGGTCGGCAATGTCATGCGCGGCAGAGCCCCGGGGACCAGGCGAGCATCGTCGATGAAGGCGATCCAGAGACAAGGTTCGCTGAAGCCGAGCGGTCCCATGAGGGCGCGCCACCGCTGGCGCAGCGCCTCGGTGCTGTCGAACGGCAGCTTCGCGGTCTTGATGTCGGGAATGGGCTCGCTGTCGGGTGCGTCGGAGATGCGGTCAGAAGCGTTGTCGTGGTTCATGCGTGTCATCGTCGTCCCGATCGGACGAGACGATCAGAGCCGCTTCCACAGCTGTGCACATCCGCCTTGACACGGCGCGACCTTGGCACGGTGCGACCTTGGCACGGTGCGTAGGAGGCATTCGGTGTGGTGGAATCGGGCCGCGAAATGGTCGCATGGAACACTGACCACATGGGCCTGTTGACTCCGCTTGCGATCAAGGTCGGTTCCATCCCATGGATGCCGAAGTATCTGCCGCAGATCGTGAAGTGCGACAAGGCGATTGCGGTGCTCACGCGTCAGCGCTACGGCTTACTCGATATCGCGGGCCTCCCGCACATCACGGTGATCGTGCGCGGACGCCGTAGCGGTGTCGAGCGCGCCACCGCGCTGCTCGCGGCCCCCACCGATGCGGGCTGGTTGATCGCGGGTTCGTATTTCGGCGGGCCGGATATGCCGCAGTGGGTCTTCAACCTGCGCGCGACGGACACGGTCAAGGTGCGTCACGCGGGGCTGACATCGGAGGCGACGGTGCGCGAGCTCGACGGCGACGAGCGCGCACAGGCCTGGCAGGTACTGCGTGCGACTTGGCCGAACTTCGATCTGTATGAAAAGCGCACGGACAGAAAGATTCCGGTCTTCTCGCTCGTCACCGACGAACGAGAAGACCGGACCACGAGTCAGTGACCGGTGAGGTCCGACGTCAGGAGCCGGTGAAGTTCGGGTCGCGCTTCTCGAAGATCGACGCGACCGCCTCGGTGAGGTCGTTACTGGGCAGGAACGCCGCATTCCAAACAGCCACGTAGCGGAGGTTGTCGGCAACCGCCGCCGAACGGGTGTGATCGAGAACGGCTTTGACGCCCTTGACCACGAGCGGAGGATTAGCGGCGATCTGCGCGGCCGTCGTGCGTGCGAGAGCGAGAGACTCTTCGGGGGTTTCTGTGACCTCGTTGATCAGGCCGATCGCGGCAGCCCGCTGCGCGTCGATGTCCTTGCCGGTCAGCGCCAGCTCACGCATGTGGCCGTCGCCGATGATCGCGGGCAGTCGGGCGAGGCTGCCCATGTCGGCGACCATGCCGACGCGCACCTCGCGGACGCTGAACTTGGCATCGGCACTCGCATAGCGGATGTCTGCCGCGGTGATCAGGTCGACTCCACCGCCGATGCACCAACCGCTGATCGACGCGATGACCGGAGTACGAGAGTCGGCAACGGCGTTGATCGCACGCTGCATGTAGATGATGGTGTCATGAAAATCCATGCGCGGCTTGGCTTTTGCATTGTCGGCCAAAACCGGGCCAAGCGATCCTGACATCGCGGGAATGTCGAGTCCGTAGGAAAAGTTCTTTCCCGACCCGGTGATGATGATTGCGCGAACCTCATCGTCGGCGTCGAGGCCTTCGATGATGTCGGGAAGTTCGCGCCAGAAGTCGGGTCCCATCGCATTGCCCTTGCCGGGGCCGGTGAGACGGACTTCGGCGACCTGGTCGGCCACATCGACCTCGAAGGCCTTCCATTCACGGTCACTGACGGTCTGCTCGCTCATGGGGGTCAACTTACCGGAGGCCATCCTCGCCGGTCGGGGCGCCTGTGGCGAACACGCCGTTACCGGTCACCAGTGGGAGATCGAGTGTTGTGCGGATACCTGCGGGGGCGTCGTGGACGGCCGGGATCGCGTTCACGATCCGTCCCATGGCGGCCACGATCGCGGCGTGGTTGTGGTCGCCCTTCGCGCTCGTCGGCATGATGTCGACGCGGTACGACGGTTCGCCGACGATCTCGACGCGATAGCACCCGCCCGGTTGTGACGGCCGCGCCCAGTCGGGCCGCAGATCGTCGCGTAGCCGCGTGACGTGTTCGATCACGACGGCTTCGCGCCCAGCGGACATCCCGATGATCTCGAAACGCACGGCGGCTCGGGTACCTTTCTCCACCACCCCCGCCGCGATCTCGAATTCCTCTGGTGCGGGCTCACTTTCGTGGTGCTCGACGACCTCGTCGATGGTGATGCCGAGTCCGGCGGCGAGGATCTGCATCGTCGTGCCCCACGCGAGCCCGAGGATTCCGGGGAGGAAAAGCATGGGCGTCTCGTCGAGCGGCTTGCCGAAACCCATCACGTCGAACATGACCTCGGCGCCGTCGTAGGTCGCGTAGTCGGCGATCTCCATGCACCGGACCTGCTCGATCCGCTGACAGGTACCCGCGAAGACGAACGGGATGAGGTCGTTGGCGAATCCGGGATCGACGCCGGTGATGAACACGCTCGCGTCGTTGTCGTGGGCGGCTTTCTCGAGTTTGGCGATCGCCTTGTCCGGCATGACGCCCCAGGGATACTGCAGTCCGCCGGGCGCCGAGCCGACGACGTCGATGCCCGCCGAGACGATCGCGAGAATGTCGTTGAACGCTTCGATCGGGCGTGTGTCGCCCATGGCGCAGTAGACGACGACGTCCGGTGAACCTTCGATGATCGACTCCAGATCGCCGACGGCCACGACGCCGGTGGCGCTGTCACCTCCTGCCAGGATTCCGGCGTCGACGCCTACCTTGTCCGGGTTGTTGACGCAGACACCGACGAGATCGAACCGGTCGTCGTCGATGAGTTGGGTCAGCGCGAGTCTGCCCGCGTTTCCGGTGCCGACGAGAGCCACCCTGATCGTCATGTGCCGATGCCTCCTCGCTGTGTGAACCTCTGTCAGTGGTGAAAGTCAGGCAGGGGTGAACATCTGTCCGGACTGATGTCCATATGAGTAGAACACGGAACGACGCAGATAGGTAGAACGTGTTCTCATTTGGCCTCCGAGCAGGTACCGTGTGTCGCCATGGGACGTGTTGACGGCAAGGTTGCGATCATTACCGGCGGTGCCCGCGGCATGGGTGCGGAGCACGCGAGGGCACTCGTCGCAGAGGGTGGGAAGGTCGTGATCGGCGACATTCTCGACGACGAGGGCAAAGCGCTCGCCGCCGCGATCGGAGACTCGGCACGCTACGTGCACCTCGACGTCACGTCACCGGAGGACTGGCAGGCGGCGGTCGCCGCGGCGGTCGACGACTTCGGCAAGGTCAACGTTCTGGTGAACAACGCTGGCATCGTCAACGGGTCGACGGTCCAGAAGTTTCGCCTCGACAAGTGGAAGCAGATCATCGATGTCAACCTGACGGGCACCTTCCTCGGAATCCAGTCGGTAGCGGATCCGATGATCGCTGCCGGCGGCGGATCGATCATCAACGTGTCGTCTGTGGAGGGGCTCCGTGGAAGTCCGTGGGCGCACGGTTACGTCGCGTCGAAGTGGGGTGTTCGTGGCCTGGCGAAGTCGGCCGCTCTCGAACTCGCGCCACACAATGTGAGGGTCAACTCGATCCATCCCGGCCTCATCAGGACGCCGATGACTGAGGGTCTGCCCGAGGACATGGTCAAGGTGCCTCTCGGCCGTGCAGCGGATTCGAGCGAGGTGTCGACCTTTGTGGTCTTCCTCGCCAGTGACGAGTCGTCGTATGCGACGGGCGCCGAATTCGTCATGGACGGCGGGCTTTCCGCCGACGTGCCGCACAAATAGCGAGGGCGGGTCAGCGGTCGCGGATCATCCGCGGGATGAGTTGCACGAACACCACCATCCCGACCAGTTCGACGGCCGTTTGCGCCACCACTGCGGTGGCCGCGAGGTCGGCCCCCTCGTTCAGCGACAGGGCAAGGGGTAAGACCACCAACGAGTTTCGTGTCGCGCCGGAGAATGCGACGGCGCGCGTCGATCCGGTGTCGAGACCGAGGAGTCGTCCTACCGCCCATCCGATCAACGGCATCACCATGAGGAACACGACGTAGATCCACAGCGCGCCTGCCACCGTCGAGAAGTCTGAACCCAGACGCGCCACCTGCGACGCGGCGACGAGCGCCAGAACCAACGCCATCATCGGGACCATGGCCACATCGAGTCGACGGACCAGCGATTCGCGTGTCGAACTGTTGCGTGTCCACAACTGAACGCCCCAGGCGCACAGCAGCGGAATGACGATCAGGAAGATGAACGCTGACACGAACGGCGCCGGGTCGATTGCGCCGAGGGAGGCGCCGCCGCCGATAATCGCGAGATAGGCCGGTAACAACAGGAATTGGGCGATCAGCAACAGCGGGGTCGCTGCCAGCAGTCGGTCGCTGCGCGCTCCCGCGAGTCCGCTGAACACGATGACGTAGTCGACGCACGGACAGAGCAACACGATCAGCATCCCGAGGCGAACGGGATCGGAGTCGGGCATGACCAGAGTCAACAGCGCGACCACCGCGGGGACGGCCACGAAGTTCACGGCGACGAGCGCGAGAAGAAAGCGCCAGTCCCGCCACGCCGTAGCCAATCCCGACACCGGTACTTGAAGAAACGTGAGGAACAACAGCGCCGCCAGCGCCGGCGTCACCAAATACTCTGCGGCACCGCTGGTCTGCGGCAACGCCAGCCCGACGAGGCCACCGAGGGCGAACGCGCACAGGTACACAGCGACCTGGTGGCGCTCGAGCGACGCACCTATCGCGGAAGCCTGCATGCGGTTATTCTCCCCAACGCAGTGCGCCGCCCGGCGGGCACCCTACGGCGGGTGGGTTGTGCCTACTGGGTTCCGAAGATCCGGTCGCCGGCGTCGCCGAGCCCGGGAAGGATGTAGCCGTCGTCGTTGAGCTCACGGTCGACGGCAGCCGTGTACACGGGGACGTCGGGGTGTGCGTCGTGGAGCGCGGCGAGTCCCTCGGGACAGGTGAGGAGGCACACGAATCGGATCGAGCGTGGCTGATACTCCTTCAGCCGGTCGACCGCCGCGACCGCCGAGTGGCCTGTCGCGAGGAGGGGATCGACGATGACGACGTCGCGTTCGGCGAGTTCCTTGGGCATCTTGAAGTAGTACTCGACGGCGATGTGCGTCTTCGGATCTCGATACAGCCCGATGTGACCGATGCGTGCGCCGGGCACCACGCTCAACATGCCGTCCGCGATCGACGTCCCTGCCCGCAGGATCGACGCGAAGACGAGCTTCTTGCCGTCGATCACCCGGCCGGTCGTCACCTCCATCGGCGTCTCGACCTTGATCTCGTGCATCGGGATGTCGGCGAGGACGTCGTAGGCCATCAGAGTCGAGATCTCGTCGAGGAGGCGTCGAAAATCGTTGGTAGAGGTCTCTTTCTGACGCATCAAGGTGAGTTTGTGCTCGACCAGCGGGTGATCGATGACGTGAACCGTGCCGCCCATGTGTGCTCTTCTCGTTCTTCGGACGGTCAGAAGACCGTGCCGTCGCTGATGATGGTCAGGGGTGGAAGTCCTTGTCGCCGTTGCGCGGCGGCCTCGCGACCCGCAGCCCAGGTGCCGCCTTCGAGAATGCACGCGAGGGGAGTGGTGGCGGGGTCGAGTCCGAGTTCGGCGCAGACGAGTGGCGCCAATTCATCGAGCAGCGCCACGGTCAGCGCGCGCCACTCGACGATGAACTCATCGTCGACCTGCCATTCGCGCGTCGACCAGTCGGCCGGAATCGGGACGAGGACTCCTGTGTCGAGGAGCAGACCCCCGTTGCGGTATTCGGGCAGCGCGGTCAGATACCCGAGTCCCGTGACGGTGATTCCCTCGTCGCCGAACGGTTCGAGCAACGAGTACGAAAGCCACTGCGACAGCTTGTGGAACGGCATCCATCCGGCGGTGACGCCGTCGCCGCCGACGTCGCTGTGCCGCCAGCAGTCTCCGAGTGGGCGATCGTCGATTCGATTGGCAGAGGGCCAGATCGGCGCGAAGTACGTGAGCAGTAGTTCGAGGATGTCTGCTGCGCGAACACCATCGGAGCCGCTTGTCAGCACAGTCCCCAGTCCGCCGGGGCGGCCGTCCTCGCCGAAGACGCCCGGCGTCGCCTCCAGCACGTCGGCGAGTTCGTGGAGCAGCCCGAGGCGTCCCTCGACGCCGACGAGCGGATTGTCGGCGTTCACCTGGAACGCCTGCGCGAGCCGGTCAGCGGTCAGCGCACGCAGACTTGCTGCGTCGACGCGCAGTGGATCCTCGTCCACGCCGGAGAACAGACCATCGGTGAACGCGTGGAAACTCGCGACGCCGAGTCCCTCCGACCGCGTGAGGCGGATGCCGGTGCCGGGCTCGTCGAAGTGCCAGTGCGGACCCGCGCCCGCGTCGAGCAACACGCTCACGACGGCGAGGTCGATGCGCGTGCTGATCCGTTCAGCCACAGTCAAAGCGCTCATCCGCTGCGCCAGCCCGGCGACCCTGTCGACTCCCGCGGCCTCGAAGTGGCGCCATCGGCTGTGGAACGGAACGTCGAGGTCGGGGTAGCGCGCGCGTGTGACATCGGCGACGAGGCCGACAGTCGTCCCGATGGCATCGTCGTCGACGGTGAACCACTCCGATTGGCCCTCGCGTGCGCGGGTGAGAAGTGTTGTCGCTCGGTCGCGGATGGTGTCGGTGCTGTGCAGGGTCGCGAGGGGATCGACGACCGTGTCCGTCGCCCTCATGTGGTCAGACCCCGACCTTTCGCCTTACGCAGTTCGTCGGCGTCCGGGATCACGCCACTCGTGAAGTAGCCGGCGGCGGTCTTCGCGTCGATCTCCACGCGCGCGTCGTCGGGAATCAAGTAGTCGGGGAGGTCGACACGTTCTCCGACGGCGATCCCGGACCCGGTGATCGCGTCGTACTTCATATTGCTCATCGAGACGAGCCGGTCGATCTTCGTGATGCCGAACCAGTGCAAGACGTCGGGCATCAGCTCCTGGAAGCGCATGTCCTGGACTCCCGCAACGCATTCCGTGCGTGCGAAGTATTGGTCGGCGGTGTCGCCGCCCACCTGTCGCTTGCGCGCGTTGTAGACGAGGAACTTCGTCACCTCGCCCAACGCCCGACCTTCCTTGCGCGAGTACGCAACCAGACCGACGCCGCCGTTCTGCGCTCCGAGGATGCACTCCTCGATCGCATGGGTGAGGTAGGGGCGGCAGGTGCAGATGTCGGAGCCGAACACATCCGACCCATTACATTCGTCGTGCACGCGTGCGGTGAGCTCGACGGTCGGGTCTGCGAGATCGCGTGGGTTGCCGAAGATGTACACGGTCTGGCCGCCGATGGGCGGAAGGAACACGTCGAGGTCGGAACGCGTGACCAACTCGGGGTACATGCCACCGGTTTCCTCGAACAGAACACGACGCAATTCCGTTTCACTACAACCGAATCGCTTGGCGACACCGGGCAGGTACCACACCGGTTCGACTGCGGCCTTCGTCACAAGTGCGGCACCGTTGGGCAGCAGGGTCTCGTTGTCGGGGACCAAGCGTCCCTTCGCGATCGCGTCGGCGATCTCGGGGAGGATGACGTGAGCCTTGGTGATGGCGATGGTCGGCCGGACGTCGTATCCGGCGGCAAGCTGATCGGGAAACGAGTCGGCGATCGTCGCGCCCCAGGGGTCGATGCTGACGATGGCTTCGGGGTCGCTCCACTGCGGGTAGGGGCCGACCACGTCGGTGGGCGAGGTGTTGGTGAGGTCGGCGCGGTGCTCGCGCGAGAGTGCCCCGCTCGCCACCGCCAATGCCCGATACACGCTGTACGAGCCCGAATGAGTGCCGACGACGTTGCGGTGTCCACGCGTCGTGGTGGTCGCGATGACGGGACCACGCGCTGCCGCGGTCGGTGCGCCCCAGGTGATCGACGGCGCGTCGACTCCGCCGCTGTGTGACGTCAATCTGATGTGACCGGGCAGACGTTGCCCAGAAGTCGGTCTGGCGTGTGCGCCGGAGTCGGTTGACACGGTGCGCTCCTTCCGCGGATGGCCCCGGCGTCGCGGGTCGGAGCCACCGTGAGGTCGCGCCGGCGCGTCGGGAAACCGCCAGCATAGCCACAACCAGAGCCTGCCGCCGGGCGAGCGATGACCGTTCGATTCGCTTACCGCGTTGACGACGAGACGCGGTCGACGGCAGACTCGAGTGCGTGTCTGCACCATCTGTCCGCCTCGTGCGGCGTGAGGAGGTTGTCGGCGTGCACGCCGACAACAGATAGCCGTCTGCGCTGACCGCGCGCTCGCCGTGATCGGTGAGGGCGTGATCGTCCATACGCCAATCCGGCCGTCCTCTCTACTTCGTGCCGTCACCAACGCTCCACGGTTTCCAAGACTCCACGGTTTCCAAGATTCCGAGGTTTCCAGGATTCCGAGGTTTCCAGGATTCCGAGGTTCTCAGGTTTCCAGGGCGGCACGCCACTCACGAAACAGGTGAATTCACCATGCGACAACTCTCCGAAAAACAACTGCGCGCTTCCCTCGTCAATGCCTCGGTACGGGAACGTAAGGAACTCCATCTACCCGCCGAGTTCGACACGCTCGACTGGGATCGGCTCGAATATCTCGGTTGGCGTGATCCCAAGACGCCGACCATCGGCTACCTGGTCGTCGATCTCTCCGACGTCTCTGAAGTCCCCGACGCTGCCGATGTATCTGAAGCTTCCGAGGTATCTGACTCCGATACCGCGGCCGGTCTCGTCGGCCTGCGTCTGCGGGCGGGCGTGGTGCCGCCACGCACACGTGTGCTGTGCGCGCTGTGTGAAGACGTCTCGATCCCGAACGAGGTCCTGCTGTTCACGGCGCGGCGCGTGGGCAAGGCCGGTCGCCGCGGCGACACGATCGGCACACTGATCTGCTCGCACTTCGAGTGTTCACGCAACGTCCACCGGTTGCCGTCCTCGGCGATGGCCGGTCAGGATCGGGAAGCTGTGCGGCTCAACAGGATCGACAATCTACGCGACCGTGTTCGACGCTTCGTCGTGCGTGCCGGAGCCGACGAGATCGCCTAGCGCGCGGGCGCGACGAGACAGAGCGCGGGGCCGGGATCGGAGAGTGTTTCTCTGATCCCGGCCCCGCGCCGTCGGTTATCGATGTATCCCGAGTCGGTGCTACGACTCCGAACTCGTGCCGACCTGCTCAGTGCCGACCTGCTGGGGCTCGGCAGCCTCATGACGACGGTGCGACCATGTCGAATTCGCCTCGATCGCGGCGATGATCCGCGGACGCAGTTCGGCGGCGTCGATGACGGCGTCCACAGAACCGACCTCGACAGCGCGTCGGATGCTGTGCACGGCGTCGAACTCGGCGGCGACAGCATTGATCGTCTCGGCCCGCACGGACTGACGCACATCGGCCAGTTCTGCGCTCAGCGCCGAACGGTCCGAGCCGGAAGCCTCCGCCAACCGTGCCTCGATGTCGCGCACACGCGGGTCGGCGTCGACTCTCTTGTTGACGTCGCCCGCGAACACCACGGCCGCGGCGGGAGCGCCACCGAGCACGGAGGCGAATGAGCCGTCGATCGCCAACACCGTCATGTTCGGATTGAGCGCCTTGGAGAACACGACGAACGCTCCGCCGTGATACCGCGAGATGACGCAGAAGACGATCGGGCCGCGGAAGTTGACGATCGCGCGTCCGATCTCAGCCCCGTACTCGAGCTGAAGTTTGCGCATCGACTCCGGCGAACCGTCGAATCCGGAGAGGTTGGCGAGCACCACGAGCGGACGATTGCCGCTCGCCGAATTGATTGCTCGCGCAGCCTTTTTCGACGACTGTGGGAACAACGTGCCCGCCGTGTAGGTGTCCGGCCCGTCGGTCGGGGTGTAGCCACGGCGCGATACCTCGCGCGATTCGATCCCGAGTAGGCACACCGGGATTCCGCCGAGATGCACGTCGGAAACCACGGCGGTCTCGGCGTCGGCCATTCCGGCCCACCGTTCAAGGACCTGATGATCCTGGTCGGCGACGGCGCGGATGACCGTCCGGATGTCGAACGGCTTCTTGCGGTCGGGATTCATCTCCTTGGAGAAGATCTGTCCGACGGTGGTGAAGTCGCTGCCCGCAAGAACGTGCGGGTAGTCGGAGACGTCGCGGTCGACCGGGTCGGTCGTGATGAGGCGTCGAGGAGTCAGTTCACCGGGCATCACGTAGGTGTGGTCGTAGTGCGCCATCAGCACGTCGCGTGCGGCCCCGAGGTTCGGGGCCCAGTACTGAGCCTGGCCGTTGGGACCCATGACCCGGTCGTAGCCGCCGATGCCGAAGTTGTCTTCCGCGGAGACACCGCCCGAGAAGTCCAGCGACTGCTTACCGGTCAGCACCATGGCCGACTCCGGGGTCATCACGAGGATGCCCTTGGTGTGCATCAGCATGGTCGCCTCTGCGTTCCAGTACGGCTGGGCTCCGACGTTGATGCCTGCGACGACGATGTTGATCTCACCGCCATCCTGGGTGAACTCGACGACCCGCTTCAGTGCGCGCGCCACCCAGTCCATGTTCTCGGTGCCCGAATCCATCGAGATGCGCGCGCCGGATGAGAGGGCGTACCACTCGAGGGGGACCTTCATCTCCTCGGCGAGGTCGAGTGCCGCGATCACCCGCGCACACTCGGGTTCCGACAGTGCACCAAGCGATTTCGTCGGGTCGCCGAGCAACACGACGCGGGTGATGCCCTGCGGATACTTCTCGGTCGGCGTCGTCACGACGCCCGCGACGATCGCTGCGGTGTTGCGTCCCTTCGGGCGCTGTACCGGTACGAGTCGCTGCTCGGCGTCGAGGTCGTACTCCCGGAAGTCGCCGAGCAGGCCGGTCAACTCGTACGGGTAGACCGTGTTGCGTCGAGCGGCGCTGAGGACCTTTTGACGGTATTCGTCGACGGGCTCGATCGGCTCGGCAGATGGTTCTCCCACCGAGACGTCGAATCCACCTGTCGCGTTGACAGAGAAGCGAATGGAGACCTTGCGCAGTTCGCCGGTGTCGCGGTCGCGGCGTCGGGCGATCAGCTGCACTTCTTCGAGCCCGACGTCGGCGGTCGTACCGCGGATGTGGTCGGCGATCGTGGCCAGATCGTCCGCGGAAGCGTCGACAGGTGGCCACACGTACATGACGATTCGGTTGGTGTTGACCGCACGCTTCTGGCCACGCTTGGCGCGACGAATCGAGTCGGCGCAGGAGGCGAGCACAGTCTCGGCCGTGGGCAGCGACAGCAATCGACCGTCGTTTTCGCGCAGCGAACTCAGGTCGCGTACCTGCGCGAAGGCGACCAGCCTGTCGTCGGCTGGGTTCTCCTTCGCGACGGCGCGGAACAGGTAGATCTCCTCGTCGTCTGCCGAGGGCAGCCTCGTCAGGTCGAACTTGCGGAGCCGCTCCATGCGCATCCGCTGCGCGATGTAGGGATGCAGACCACGGATCAGTCGTTCCTCGACCATGCCGGTGGCCGACGGCCGGAACGTGAAGTGGTGATGCATCACAGCGGTGCCGCGTCCGGCGACGGTGAACGTGACGCGTTGCACCTGGCCGGGCATCGGTGCCGCCGCGACGATCTCGTGCAATGCCGCGGCCATGGTGTCGAAGTCGTCCGGCTGGTCTTCCCAGCTGACGTAGATGTCGGCTGCGATCGACGCACTGGTACGCGCCAACTCGATGAGTCCGCTTGCCGCAGAAGCCAATTCGTCGAACGGCACCGCTGCCGAGACGACGCTGGCGCCGTCGCGTGCGGCGACGACGAACGTTGTGCCGCGTGCGGTCTGCGTGGTGATGACGTCGACACCCTTGTTGCCGTAGTAGCGGCGGGTGAGTACTTCGAGCATGACGGTGTTGTCGGTGCCGCTGCGCTGAATGCGTTGTCCCAGAAGGCGAACCAGAGGCTCGGTGCTTCGCACCATGTCGGCGATGCGCTCACTGCGGTCGGCGGCATCGGGGTTCTCGTCGAGGTACTTGAGGTGCTTGCGCACGTTCGTGTAGACGCGTGCACGGTCGCGCAGGAGCATCGCCTGGCCGTACCAGGCATAGATCACACCGCGTGCGAGGTCGGCAATCGCGGGGAAGCGCACCTGTGTCGCGGCCACGATCCGATCCAGCGCGAAACCGATGTCCTCGCGCAACTCGTCGCGCGGTGTCGGCTCATTGAGCCACTCACGCAACAGCGTGGTGATGACGGTGACCGATGCACCAGGATTCTGCAGCGTCAGGAAGATGCGGAAGACCGCGGCTTCGAGTTCCGGTGAGCGGTCGAGTTCGGTGACCCCGTAGTGGCGCAGCGCCAGCCGTAGCTGGTCGTGGAACGCTTCGGGGAGACCGTCACGCTCCACGTCGAGGCTCTGCAGATACGTGTGGAAGTTCTCGCGTGAGCTGTGCACATGCTCGAACCCAGGATTGAGGCCCAACGGCGGACGCTTCTGGCTCAGTTCGGCGAGATCGGCGAAGACCGTGAGCAGTTCGAGTTCATCCCCGATGGGGCGTCGACCAGAAGCACGGACTTCACGCCGCACGCTGAGGTAGTCGTCGAGGAGTCGCGATCGGTCGTGCGGGTCGACGTCGTACCCGAGGAGCTGACTGCGCAGATCTTCCTGGGTGCGAGTGGTCCTGACGTCCGGGTCGACGTTGTCGAGAGCCGCGGGTAGCTCGAGTTCGACGCTCTCGGCGGGCTCTTGGGCGGCATCGGCATCGTCCTCGGCGTCGACGATCGGTTCGAGGCGCATCAACGTCGCGCCGGTCTCGACCTGGGAGCCGACCGACACGGTGCACTCCTTGAGTCGCGAGCGCACGGGTGCGCGCAGCACGGTCTCCATCTTCATGCTCTCGAGAACGAGCACGGGTGCGCCGGCCTCGACCTCGTCGCCGACTGCCAACGGAGTGGCGACGACGAGTGCAGGAGCAGGGGAGCGCACAACGCCGCCCTCGTCGCGGCTGACGCGGTGGGCGACGCCATCGACGTCGATGAGGTGAGTTGGGCCGTGCGTGTCTGTGACGAGGCGGTAGCGGACCCCGTTGAGCACCATCTGTGCCGTGTGCTCGTCGAAGCGCTCGATGTCGACGTCCGCGGTGTAGGTGTCGGTACCCGATTCGATCGACACACGGAAGCGGCTCGCGCCGATCCGGGCGACACGTACCCGGTATCCGACGCCGCGCAGTTTCAAGTCGAGCGGTCGACCGCTCTCGTGCTGCACCTGTGGGCGTCCGCCCGACGCCGTCGACAGCAGGCGCTGACGTTCGACGGCTTCCTCCTCCTCGTAGCTGTCGATCGCGGCGGCGATCAGCGCGATCGCCGAGTGGCGGTTGACGACGAGTCCGTTCTCGGCGCGGACGCGGTCGATCCAGCCGGTGTCGGCGCTTCCGTCGATGACCGCGGGCTGCCCGAGTAGCTCGAGGACGAAACTCTTGTTGGTCGCACCACCCTCGATGACGACGCGCGTCTCGCTCATGGCGCGACGCAGACGGCCGAGGGCCTCGTTGCGGTTGGCGCCGTAGGCGATGATCTTGGCGATCATCGAGTCGAAATCAGCGGGGATCGTGTCGCCCTCACTGACTCCGGTGTCGACGCGGATGCCGGGACCGGCGGGGAGTTCGAGTCGGGAGATGCGGCCGGGTGCCGGTGCGAAGTCACGGTCCGGATCCTCGGCATTGAGGCGCGCCTCGATGGCGTGGCCGCGCTCAGCCGGAGGCTCGCCTTCGAGGCGGCCGCCCGACGCGACGTGAAGTTGTGCGCGGACCAGATCGATTCCCGTCGTGCACTCGGTGATCGGGTGCTCCACCTGCAGGCGGGTATTGACTTCGAGGAAGGCGAAGAGCTGCTCGCCCGGGTGGTAGAGGAATTCGACGGTTGCGGCGCCCCGGTATCCGACAGCGACGGCGAGACGCTCAGCGGATGCCTTGAGATCGGCGACCTGTTCTGGTGCGAGAACCGGCGATGCCGACTCCTCGATGATCTTCTGGTTGCGGCGCTGTACCGAGCAGTCGCGGACGCCGAGCGCCCATGCGGTGCCCTGGCCGTCGGCGATGACCTGGACCTCGACGTGGCGGGCTCCGGTGACGAGTCGTTCGAGGAAGACGACGCCGCTGCCGAAGGCGCGGGCGGCTTCGTCGCGCGTGCGGTCGAAGGCGTCGCGGAGTTCGTCGTCGCTGGTGATGACGCGGATACCGCGGCCTCCACCGCCTGCGGTCGCCTTGAGCATCAGCGGGTACCCGATCGACGCTGCGGCCTCGAGCGCGTCGTCGATGGTGTCCACGGACCCGCGGCTCCACGGGGCGACCGGAACACCGACTTCTTCGGCGATCAGCTTTGCGCCGATCTTGTCGCCGAGTTTGCGCATCGCCTCGGCGGACGGGCCGATGAAGGTGACGCCGATGCGGTCGCACAGTTCGGCGAAGAGCGGATCCTCTGCGACGAATCCCCAGCCGACCCATGCGGCGTCGGCGCCGGTCTCGAGCAAGGCGTGCTCGAGCACCTTGAGGTTCAGGTAGGGGCGGTCGGCTGCCGCTCCCAGGTTGTACGCGATGTCGGCTTCGCGGACGAATGTGGCGTTGCGGTCGACGTCGGTGTGCAGGGCTACGACTTCGATGGGCTGACCGGTCTCGGCAGACAATCCGCGGACGGCGTGGATGAGCCGCATCGCGGCCTCACCTCGGTTCACGATGGCAATGCGCGTGAACATCACCGACTCCCTTCTCTTCTGGAACTGCTCGTCGGCAGCGCCCCCGCTCGCCGTGCGAAGCACGAAACTTCGCGGATGTGGGCCCACGTGTGCGTCACGCCCATGCGGACGCACGCGTGACTGCAAAAACTTGCGGCCCCGGACGATTGTGTCGAATCGTTGCGCTACGCGCGAGTACGGGGGAGTGACTCGACGTGTCGGGCAATGGCGTAAGACTACGTGGGCTGCCACACACACCGATGCACCCCGTGGAGTGTGTCCACGAGGTGCATCGGTGGTGATCGGTCGAATCAGTGCAGGTCGTAGCGGTCTAGTTCCATGACCTTGGCCCACGCGGCGACGAAGTCGTCGACGAATTTCTGCTTCGAGTCGTCCTCGGCGTAGACCTCGGCGAGCGCACGCAGATCGGAGTTCGAACCGAAGGCCAGATCGACCCGCGAACCCGTCCACTTCTGCTCGCCCGACTCACGATCGACCGCGACGTAGGTGCCGTCGTCTGCCGGCGATGCCGACCATTCGACATCCATGTCGGTGATGTTGACGAAGAAGTCGTTCGTCAACGTGCCCGGCTTGGTCGTCAGCACTCCGAGCGAGGAGTTCTTGTGGTTGGCGCCGAGTACGCGTAGACCACCGACGAGCACCGTCATCTCCGGCGGCGACAGGGTCAGGAGGTTGGCCTTGTCGACGAGGTTGTACTCCGCGGGCAGCTCGTTGCCCTTGCCCTCGTAGTTTCGGAATCCGTCGTAGCGGGGCTCGAGGTAGGCGAACGACTCCTGGTCGGTCTGCCCCTGCGTCGCGTCGGTGCGGCCTGGGGTGAACGGGACCGTCACCGTGACGCCGGCATCCTTCGCCGCCTTCTCGATCGCCGCGGCTCCGCCGAGCACCACGAGATCGGCGAACGACACCTTGGTGCCGGGCTCGGAGTTGAACTGCTCGGCGACGAGTTCCAGTTTGCTGATCACCTGCGCGAGCTCGTCGGGCTCACTGGATTCCCAGCCGAGCTGCGGCTGCAAGCGCAGCCGTCCGCCGTTCGCGCCTCCGCGGTAGTCGCTGCCACGGAACGTCGACGCCGCCTTCCATGCCGTGGACACGAGCTGCGGCACGGTGAGACCGGTTTCGAGGATCGCGGACTTCAGGCTGTCGGCGTCGGCGTCGGAGAGCAGCGGTCCCTCGGCAGCGGGGACGTTGTCCTGCCAGATGTAGGTTTCCGACGGCACGAGCGGCCCGCGGTAGCGAATGGCAGGTCCCATGTCGCGGTGGAGGAGCTTGAACCACGCTTTCGCGAACTCGTCGGCGAGTTCTTCTGGATGGTCGAGCCAACGCCGGGTGATCTCCCCGTAGATCGGGTCGAATCGCATCGTCAGGTCGGTGGTCAGCATCGACGGGTGGGTCTTGCCGTCGCCCTGGGCCACGGGCACCGAATTGGCCCAGCCGCCGTCCTTCGGTCGCCACTGGTTGGCGCCCGCGGGGCTCTTGAAGAGTTCCCACTCATTGCCGTACAGGATCTCGAGGAAGCTGTTGTCCCACTTGGTCGGCGTGTGGGTCCATGTCACCTCGAGACCACTGGTGACCGTGTCGTTGCCGACGCCGGTGCCCTGCGGATTCTTCCAACCAAGACCCATCTGCTCGATCGGTGAGGCTTCGGGCTCAGGGCCGAGGAGTTCGGCGTCGCCGTTGCCGTGCGTCTTGCCGAAGGTGTGACCGCCGACGATCAGCGCTGCGGTCTCGACGTCGTTCATGGCCATGCGGCCGAACGTCTCGCGAATATCGGCTGCGGCCGCGAGGTAGTCCGGAACACCCTCCGGGCCTTCGGGATTCACGTAGATGAGACCCATGGTGGTTGCGCCCAGCGGCTCTTCGAGTTCGCGCTTGCCGCCCTGGTAGCGCAGGTTGGTGCCCAACCACACCGACTCGGCACCCCAATAGACCTCGTCTGCTTCCCACTCGTCGGGACGCCCGAAGGCGAATCCCTTGGTCGGCAGACCCATGTCCTCGATCGCGACGTTTCCGGCCAGGACCAGGAGATCGGCCCACGACAGTGCCTTGCCGTACTTCTTCTTCACCGGCCACAGGAGTCGTCGTGCCTTGTCGAGGCTCACGTTGTCGGGCCAGCTGTTCAGAGGAGCGAAACGCTGCATTCCGGTTCCGGCGCCGCCACGGCCGTCCTCGACGCGGTAGGTGCCCGCGGCGTGCCACGACATTCGGATGAAGAAGGGGCCGTAGTGACCGAAGTCGGCGGGCCACCACGACTTCGAGTCCTTCATGACGTCTTTGAGGTCGCCGACGAGCGCCTCGACGTCGAGGTCGGCGAGCGCGGCGTCGTAGTCGAAGTCGGGTTCGCGGGGACGAATGACCTGCGGATTGTGCGCGAGCACACGCAGATTCAGCTTGTCCGGCCACCATTGCTGATTGCCGCCGCCTTCGACCGGTGGGCGGATGTGCATCGGACAACCTGATTCGGCAGGTTCGGTCTGTGCCTCACCGATGGGGGGAGCTTCGGGGGCTGACTTCTCTTCAGACACTGTCTTCCTTCCGGTAAGTGGAGATTCGGGCTGTGATCACGAATGTGACCCCGGTGTGGACGTTGTGTTGCAGTCGGGGCATAGGCCCCAATAGATGACCTCGGCCTCGTCGAGCACAAAGCCGTTGTCGTCGGATGCCGTGAGGCACGGCGTTGTTCCCGCAGCGCAATCGACGTCGCCGATTGCGCCGCACGAACGGCACACGGTGTGGTGATGGTTGTCGCCGACTCGCGCCTCGTAGCGGGCGACGAGGCCGGAGGGCTGGATGCGTCGGACGAGTCCGGCGTCGGTCAGCGCACCGAGTACGTCGTAGACCGCCTGGCGTGAGACGTCGGGCAGTATCGTGCGTGTGGCGAGAAAAATGGTCTCCGTGTCGGCGTGCGCGTGCGTATTGACGGCCTGCAGCACCGCGACCCGCGGACGGGTCACTCGAAGTTCGGCTGCACGCAGTTGGTCTGCGTACTCCGGCGTGGGGGACACCTCGTCAGTATGCAACGCATTCTGGAATGATTCAGGATTTCTCTCAAACTGAGACGCCGTGATCGGCACGTCTCCGCTGTGGCACGCTTGTCTGGTGATGTGGACACCGGAGCGCGTGCGCGCTGAATCGATACGGTGGACGTCTTCCTGGCATCCGGTCGGCTCGCGCCATCTCGACATCGACGGCTACGAGTTCTATGTGCTCGACGGAACCGCCACGTTGCTGAACTACCACGGGACGCAACGTGATCCGATCGTCGTGCTCGATGAGGCCGCCGCCCATGCGAGGCGACTCGACGCCCGGCGTGTGCGATTCACGCGTGCGCCGGGACTGTTCGGGGGTGTCGATGACGCCGAACTAGAGCGACGTGATGCCACGACGATCGCGGTCCGCGACATCGTCGCGCTCAAGACAGCGGCAGAGATCGTCGACCGGATACCGACACCCGACGGAGTCGTCGCGCGCCGCGTCGACGACGATGCCGGAATCGCCGAGTTCGCCCGAATCTCCCTCGACGCCTGGGGTTTTCCGCCACCCATCCTCGACGACGCTGCTACGCGGGACGCCACGCCGCCCGGGCTGTTCGTGGCCGGAGTCGGTTCGCGCGACGGCCTGGAACCGGCCGGTGCGGGCGGCTACACGCTCGAGGGTGAGGTCGCTCGAATGTGGGGTGGCGCCGTCCTTCCCGCTCATCGGGGTCGCGGCGTTTATCGGGCGTTGATCGTCGCTCGACTTCACGATGCGCGACGTCGGGGAGCCTCGCTCGGGCTCGTGCATGCCGAGACCGCTACGTCGTCGCCGCTGTTGCAGCGCATGGGCTTTCGGAAGTTCGGCGAGCGAGCGATCATCGAGTTCGGCATCTGAGGGTTCGCTCGTGGACCTCGACGACGCTCTCGACGAGTTGTATGGTTGCGCACCAAGCGAATTCGTCTCACGTAGGCGCGAACTGACACGTTCGGCACGCGCGGCCGATGCTTCCGAGCTCGCCCTCGACATCTCGCGTGCGCGCAAGCCGACGCAGGTCGCCTGGCTGCTCAACCAGTGGATTCGACGTTCGCCGACCGATCTCGACCCCCTGCTCAGCGTTGCCGACGAACTCCGCGAGGCGCAGCGCCGCTCGTCGGCCGAACTCCTGCGGAAGCTGTCAACACGACGACGCGATGTGGTGCACACCGCGCTCGAGCACCTACGGTCGTTCGCGGCCGAGATCGGTGCGGGTATGAGCACGACGATCGAGCGAGAGGCTGTCCAGACACTGCGTGCGGCGATCGGCGACGAACAGGTGGCCGAATTGTTGCGTCGCGGTCGGCTGGTCACCGCGATGGAGTACAGCGGCTTCGGCCCGGCCGGGCTGGTGGCACTCGCAGATTCGCCGGCACCCGCCGACGAGGCGACCGCAGGGATGCCCGAACCCTCGTCCAGTGCTGACAAGGGTTCGACGGCCACACGCGAAGCGGAGATCGACGCTGCCAGAGCACTTCTCGATCGACACGCTGCCGACGTCGACTCGGCGACCGTCGAACTCGATAGCGCGCAACGCAGCGTCGACGATGCCGAGCGCACCGCTGCCGATCTCGAGGACCGAGTCGCACGGGTGCGCGCGGAACTGGATCGTGCTGAACAGGAGCAGCGCTTCGCGCAGCGCGCGGCGGAGACGGCGCGGTCCCGGCGTGACGAAGCCGCGACCGCTCTGGAGGCGGCATCCGACGCGCGATCGCGCGCACAGCAGCGTCTCGATGATCTGCGTCTCGACGATCTTTCGGGCGACGCCGATCGGGACTGAGGAGTGCCGCTCAATGTCGGTGTTCTCGGACTCGGCGGAAAAGCTGTTGTGCGTCGTAGCCGGACCGCTTAGAGTCGCTACTCGCACTGCTCGACGACGACAACCCAAGTGGTGCAGGACGTTTGACAACTACATCGACATACGAATGCGGCATGGCGCATAAGCCGGAGTGATCCGGTGAAAGGCGGGGTGACATCCGTCGCCGGGAGAAGTTCCGGTACCCCATGCACTCCGAGCCGGAACCTTCACCCCAGGGTGGAGGCAACGTCGAAGCGATCTGACGGTGAGAGCCGGGAGAGCCGATCGGTGACCCGACATCTGCCAGGTGTGGTCAGTAGCGACGAATGTTGCGGTGAGGGAAGGAATTTCAGTCCGAGATGGTTCAGTCGAGGGCGTATTCCATGACTGTGGAGGCGGGGCGTGGCAGCTTCGCCGAGACAGGAGAGATCGAGTAGGACCGACATCCGAAAGGTCGAGGGTGTGCGGCATTCTGGGCCCAAAAGGCCTGGAACCGCACGGAAGAGCACATCCTCAGTCAACGCGACACTAGCTCAATTGGCAGAGCGGTCATTTGCAGAATGGCAGGTTGCTGGTTCAAGTCCAGCGTGGCTACCACCACACAAGCGAAAGCCTCTTCCCGACGACATCGCGACAGTGTCCTAATCCCTGACGTCGCACGACGAATCAGGGCGACATTCGAGCCCGCAAGGCCCGAGTGACGTTCACGCGCCAGTAGCGGTAGCGGAGAGACCGGCCAGTCTCTCTTCGACGTGACAGCGGTGGAGAAGCGGTCGTCGATACGCGTGGTGCCACGACACGGCACCGGACATGGTGAATACCGTCGAGAGGCGGTGGATACGCCGCAAACCCCCTGCAGGGAATACAGCGCGCAAAAGGTCACCGGCAGTGGGGAAGTAGTCTCATTCCCCGCACACACAATCTCTTCTCACGGAAGGTCGAGGAGTTCCTCGTAGAAGCCACCGAATCGACGGTCGGGTTCGACGAGATGCACCTCGAGAATCCAATGGCACACACGCCCCGACGGATCCAGGCGACGCATGGGACCCGACGAACCTGGTGCCACATAACTCTCGATCTCGTCGCCGGAGATCTTCTCGTGCGGGAACTCGCCGACGAGGTGTCCGGCGATCTCGCCACCGAAATGCCATCCGGCTTCCTCGCTGAGTTCGACGACGCGGTCGAACAATTCGGCCCCGGTGATCTCGGGGTGTGCACGAAAGTAGGCGCGGCCTGCATCCCAGATTCGGGGCAGGTCGTCGGCGAGGCGTCGTTTGAGCGCGTCGTCGCCCAAGACGAAGGTGCGGCCGAAATCGGCTTCCCACTCTTCGAAGATCGGGCCGAAGTCGAGGAACAGGATGTCGTCGTCGGCGATGATCCGGTCCGGCGGGTTGGCGCGGAAGGTCTCCAGGGTGTTCTCGCCGGCGCGGACGATTCGTTTGTGCCAGTGACGCGTGACGCCGAACATCTCGGCGGCCAGGTCACGGATCTCGTCGGAGAGTGCGCGCTCGCCGATTCCCGCGCGGATCATGCCGCGCCGCTCCACCTCGTCGAAGAGTCGTTCAGCCTTGGTCTGCGCGTCGAGGAGGCTGTCGACGCGTGCGCGATCGTCGAGCTCGGGCGATGACATGGTGACTCCTCCAATGGTGCTGGTAACCGTGAGGCCTTCGATCCCTCTGGCCTTCGAACATGGTCACACAAGCGCGAGCATGACGCCCACGGCGACGAACAGAACGCCGAACACACGGTTGAGGCGACGCTGGCCCTGTTCGGTCCTCGTGACACGCGCGAATCCCCGTGCTATCAGGGCGAAGAAGAACCACATCACGGATATGTCGACGACCACCATCGTCACTCCGATGACCACGTACTGGATCAGCTGCGGATCGTTCGGGCGCACGAATCCGGGGATGAACGCGAGCAAGAAGACGATCGCCTTCGGGTTCAGCAGGTTGACCCAGAGTCCTCGGGTGAACATCGACGCAGCCGATTCGTTCTGGACGGATTCGTTTTCCTCGTCGGACATGTCGGGGCGTCGGAAGAACTGTCGGATTCCGAGGTAGATGAGGTAGGCCGCGCCGGTGTACCTGATGACCTCGAAGGCGGTGTGGGATCGGGAGATGACGACGCCGAGTCCCGCGGCGACGATGAGCAATTGGATGAGCAGCGCGACCTGTTGGCCGAGTACGCCCCAGAACGCACGTCGGAATCCGACATTCATGGCGTTGCTCATCGTGTTGATCGCGCCGGCTCCCGGGGTGAAGCTGATCAGCACGCACGCAGTCAGCAGCGCCGCCCAGGTCGAGAAAGTCACCTGCAGAGGGTAGTGGTGCGTCGACACCGCACGGGAATGCCCCCGGCGTGGTGACGGTTGCCACAACCATGACTGACGAGCAGTACGACCCCCGTGACCTGATCGCCGACACGTCGATCGCCATCCTCGCCACGATCAAGGCGAACGGACTTCCTCAACTCTCACCGGTCACCTCGGTGTACGACCGTGAGGCCGACACGATCTACGTATCCATGACCGACGGACGTGCGAAAACCAGGAATCTCCGCCGAGATCCGCGAGCCGCCATCGAATACACCAGCGCCGACGGCTTTACGTGGACGACGGCCGAGGGAACCGCCGAGCTGATCGGTCCGTCGAGCGATCCGGACGGTCCGGAGGTCGACGCGTTGGTCGACTACTACCGCCTCGGTGCGGGGGAGCATCCGGACTGGGCCGAGTACCGCGAGGTGATGGTGAGCGACCGTCGCGTGCTGCTCAAGCTGGCTGTTACACGGGTGTACGGCGCCAAACTGCGCTGAGCGGTGGTCGGGTGATGGACGTCAACTGTGCGCACGAATGTCGGCGGCGACGAGCGAGGCGCATCCGTCGAATTGATGTCCACCTACTTCGTGGAGGCGAACGTCTGCTGACGGCAGGAGCCGCTGGTTGAGCGCCACATGGCTGACGGGGACGACGTCGTCGTCCTCGCAGTGATGCAGGAAGAGAGTCGTTGTCGGTTCCGGACCGCTGACGTCGTAGTCGGCGACCGCCCAGCCTTGATCGCCCCAGTTCGGCATCGCCAGTAGAAACGCGCGCGGCGGAGGTGTCGCCATGGTGCTCAACAGAGCGAGCAACATCGACGCACCGAACGAGTGGGCCACGAGCACATCGGATGCAGTCAGCCCGTCGACGTGGGGGCGTATCGCCGACGTCCAAGCCGAGACGGACATGTCCTCGTCGGGTAGCTCCGGCATCGAGACGTGCGCGTCGAGTTCGCTTCCCAGCGCGACGGCAAGCGGCTGATCGTCGTGAAATCCGCCCGCTCCGTGCAGGAACAACATCTCGGTGGCCATCTCGTGTCCCTCTGTGTCGACGCCGGTTCTCGAAGGTTGTGACTCAGCGCCGCGTCGGAACTCATCGGTCCTGGGTGCGTCGGCCGTGAGTTGGTTGGCAATTACGTGCGTTCGGCGGCGACGGGAGCCTGCTGGTGCAGGCCCCCGTCGTCCGGCAGTGAAATCAGGCGAGACGTTACGCGACCACCGGTTCGAGGTCAGTTGCGTCGGACGTCGTGGTCGAGGTGCGCAAGGCCTGGGCGATCACGCCACCCACCACGATGAACCCGATCATGACGATCAGTGACGCGCGGTAGGCGGACTCGAGACCCGACGATTCTCCTACCGACGTATACACGGTTCCGACGACCGCGGCGCCGAACGCCACCGCGAGTGCCTGGGCGGTGTTGAAGACCCCGGACGCCGCGCCTGCGAGGCGAACCGGAACGTCGTTGAGTACCAGCAGCCCGGCCGAGCCGACGATTCCGCCGAAGCCGAGACCCGCGACGGTCAGAGCCGCGGCAAACCACAGCGCGGGATGCGCCGATTGCTCGGCGAAGGCCATCAGCAGCATGCCGACGATGAACACCGCACCTCCGACCTGCAGAACCCGCTTACCGAATCGTGCGACGAGCACCGTCGCGGCGAGACCAGCCGAGATCGGCACCGCGAGCGAGAACGGAATCCACATGAGACCCGCGTGAAGTACCGACCATCCGAGCGCTAGCTGGACGTGCAGTGACTGGACCAGGAAGTATCCGCCGGTGGGGACCATCAACGCCGTGAATGCCGCGAGCCCGACCGAAAATGATCGAGTGGCGAACAGGGTCGGCGGGACCATGGGTTCGATGCCACGTCGAGCCGAACGCACCTGTCGGAGTCCGAACAACCAGAGCCCGGCGACACCAGCAACCATCACGACGAATCCCCAAGCCGGCCAATTGTTTTCAGGTCCGAGTGTGATCGGAAGCATGATCGCCGCCAACGAGCCGCCGAGGAGCAGCGCCGTACCGGCTGTGATGGGTGTCTTGATCGCCGAGCGTGACTCGGGAATGAAGGCGATCGCCGCCGCGATAGCGAGCACTGCCAGCGGCACATTGATCAGGAACACCGGTCGCCACGACAACCCGAACCAATCGCCGTTGGTGATCACAGCCCCCAGGATGGGGCCGGTGACCGCCGCGAGACCGATGACCGACGTGAACATGCCCATCGCCTTCCCGCGCTCGGCCGGTGGATACAGCACCTGGATGTTGCTGAGCACCTGCGGCACCATCAGTGCTGCTGCCACTCCTTGGATGAGGCGGAAGACGACGAGTTCGGTGGGACCGGTCGCGAGTCCGCATGCCAGAGAAGCGAGTCCGAACGCGGCAAGACCGGCGACGAAGAGCTTACGTCGGCCGAAGTTGTCGCCGAGCCGTGCGCCGAGGATCAGGCCAACGGCGTAGGTGAGTGGATAGCCCGCGACGATCCACTGCAGACTCACTGCGGACGCGCCGAGGTCGACCTGCATCGTGCGCAGCGCGACGTTGACGACGGTTGCGTCCATGAGCTCCATGAACGACGCCGCGAGCAAGCAGATCAGCGCGATGGTTCGTGCCTTGCCTCCGATGCTCGGCGTGGCGTCGGAAGGTGTTGTGGAAGGCGACGATTCAGGTGAACGTCGAGTGGTGCCAGGGGAGGCGTCGACGACTTTGTCGTCGGCGGGCTCGAGTGGTGCTGTCGTCATCAGGTGCTCCTGGGTGGCGGGTTGATCTGACAACGGCGACGTTATGAGGGATAGCGGACACATCCGGTCCTCGATGAATCGGGTTCCGTCTTCTTTCTCATCGGCGTCGATCCGGCCCGACTACGCAGGCTTGATCGGCTGACCGGAACGCAAACGCGTACCGTGCTACCCGTGTGGGCGCGTAGGCAGTGCCTTAGCGTCGACATCATGACCAAGAATCTCGTGGTGTGCTGTGACGGGACGTGGAAGAACTCCGACGATCGCTACGTCTCGAACGTCGAGAAGATCGCGCGTTCGATTGCACCCCGCGGCTTCGACGGCGAGACCCAGATCGTGCATTACGCGCGCGGCGTCGGGTCAACAGGCAGTTGGATAGAACGTATCGTTGCCGGCGCATTCGGCGTGGGCCTCGACGACGCGATCGTCGACTGCTATCGATTCCTCGCGCTGAACTACGAACCTGGCGACCGCATCTTTGTGTTCGGATTCAGTCGCGGCGCATACACGGCCAGGAGTCTGTGCGGCATGATCGCGCATGTCGGACTGCTCACCCCGATGGGGGTCGCGGAGGGACAGTTGCCCACAGCGATGGACCTCTACCGCAACAGACCGCGCGCGAAGAGTTCCACCGAGACTCCTCCCGCCGATCCCGCGCACCAGCGTGCGCTTGCGGCCATCGACAAGCACACCCACCGGCGTGGCGAGGTACGCATCGAATTCCTCGGGGTGTTCGACACTGTTGGCGCCCTGGGCGTTCCGGGAATCGCGCGCGCGAAGTACACGTTCCACGACGTGACGCTCTCGCCGATGGTGAAGACCGCCAGGCAAGCGCTGGCGATCGCCGAGCGTCGACGAGTCTTCGCGCCGTGCCTCTGGGGAGGTCGGCACGCCGACATCAGCCAGGTCTGGTTCGACGGCGTGCACAGCGACGTCGGGGGAGGGTACGAGAATTGCTACTACTCCGACAAATCGTTGCTGTGGATGGCATCTGAGGCAACGGCTCGTGATGAACGACGCTCCGGTGTGGCCATTGACTGGAAACGGTTGGGTACCACTCTATGTCGCGACGACGAGAGCGTGACCGAGCACAATTCCCTGTCGTTCGCCTACCGGATCAGCAACGTGTTCAGCGCGCTACACGAGTCGATACGCCGCAAGGTTGCACCGTACGTTCCGCTCTTCGTTGGCGGGTGGCGCAACTTCGCACCTACCGTCGCGGTGCCTGGACTGGGCTATGCGCCCGCATGTGATGTGAGCGTGGAACGGTCTGCCATTAGGCGTGCCGCGAATCCTAATTTGACGCCGTGGTTCGACGGACTGGGTGCGTCGCCCGCCGAGCGGGAGAAATTCGTCGTTGCCGCAGTTACTCTCGCATCGGCGAGCAGACAGAACCAGGTGGGCGCGGTTCAAGCGCGATCGTGAAGAGTGATGTGATAGCCGTCGGGGTCGGCGAATGCGAATGTCCGCCCGAATGGGCCGTCGATCGGTTCTGACACGATCGTGTATCCGTCCGCGACAAGGGCGTCGTGGATCTCCTGCACACCGGTGGCGTGAAGCCAGATTGCTGCACCGATACCGGGTTGCGCGGCGGCGTCGAGGTCTGTGCCGGGAATCAGATCACGAAGGGCGAAGGCGATCGGCTTGGTGTCGAACACGACCGCGTGCGGTGGCCCGGCCGGCGCGCGGACGAGGCCAAGATACTTCTCGTAGAACGCTTGGGACGCTTCTAGGTTGCGGGTTTGCAGGGAGATGAAGTCGGGGCCGCTGACGGGCATGTTTTCCTCCGGGATTGAATGTCAACTTACTGACATCGGCCAATGTATGTCAGTATGTTGACATGAGTCAAGACGGAAGCGGCGCCGAACGGCAGACCGTCGAGCTAGAGACCTCTGTGGGGTATGCCCTCAAGGAGGTGGCAAGTGCGCTCCGAGCGGCGATGGAGGACGTTCTCCGACCGCTCGGACTGAGCGTGACCCAGTACTCGTGTCTTGAACTGCTTGCGCAGCGGCCTGGTCTGTCGAACTCCGAACTGGCCCGCGGCACGTTCATCACACGTCAAGCGATGAATGTCCTACTGCAAGGACTGGAACGGGATGGCTTCGTCAGCAGACCCGACGCCGCGCCTGTGGGCAGGGTGCTTCCTGCACGGCTCACGCCCCGCGGGCGCCGCAAGCTCGAGAAGGCTTCTGCAGCAGTGCGTTCGGTGGAGGAGCGGATGCTCTCAGGCCTCAGCGACGTCGAACAGGCGTCGCTGTTACGGGCCCTCCAACAGATGAGCCGGTCGCTTCGCTGACGCATCGATTGTGTTGCTTCGCCGACGATTTCGTGGAACTACCGCACCAGCAGCCAGATGAACCGCATGAAGACAACTGAGAACCCGAGAACGGCGGTGGCGACGAGCCAGCGTCGAGCAAGGCGATCCCGGGTGATGTTGTCGCGCTTGGGGTTTTCGTGAAGGTAAACGTAGGCGGCGGCGAGTGCACAGCCGGACGCGGCCACGCCGAGGGCGATGCTGATGATCAGCATCACGGTGCTTGCTGCGTCGAGTGGTGGCATGTGGGGTCAACTGTAGTAGCCCATGGATGCTCGGTTGATGGGTCTCATTCGCGGGTCAAGGAGTCGATCACCCTCCAGAATGCGTCGGCGTCTTTGGCCTCGATTCGGTCGAACAGATGTGTTCGCACAGCTCGTGAATGCGCGTGACGGGCGCGAACCACCTGAGACTGTCCTGCCTCGGTGGTGCCAATCGTCCGAACCCCTTGTACCACATCGCGAGTGAGTAGTCCTCGGTCGACCATTCGTGAGACTTGCCGAGAGAGCCTGCTGCGCTCCCATCCCAACAACTCCGCGAGGCGCGCTTGCTGAATGCGGTTACCGTCGGACTCGGCTACCCGGGTCAGAACAGAGAAATCGGCTCCCGACAGCCCTGTCTCCGCGGTGATCTGGTTGACCGTTGACGACCACACCCGGTCGGCGGCCCGTTTCCACTGTTGCCAGTGCAGCAGTTCGGTGTCGTTCAATCGCGATGTCGTCATTCGCCGGACTATACGAAGGACGATGTTGACATGTCAACTGACTGGATGCACCATGTTGACATGTCAACATCAAGATCGGTTCTGATTACGGGCGGCAGTGCCGGTATCGGATTGGCGCTTGCGCAGCGGTACGCCGAGCGGGGCGACCGCGTCATGGTGACTGGTCGATCCGCCGACGCACTGCGCCACGCGGCGCAGGGGAACCCCGGACTCGAGACCGTCGTCAGTGACATCTCTGCGCCGATCGATCGGGAGCGGCTTGCCGCACACGTTCTCGCCGAGATGCCCGAGATCGATATGCTCGTCAACAATGCGGGCGTTCAGCGCCGGGTGCCTCTTGCGGTCGACGACGCTCCCTGGCATCAACGACAAGTGGAAATCGACACGCTGCTCGCGGGTCCGATTCACCTGAACGCGTTACTCGCACCTGTCCTGGTGGGGCACTCCCGACCGTCGGTGATCGTCAACGTCACTTCGGGTGGTGCGCTCATCCCTCAGCCGTTTGCTCCTGTCTACAGCGCTTGTAAGGCCGCGATGCACAGTTACACGATCAATCTTCGTTTTGCCTTGCGTCACACAAGGGTTAGGGTCGTCGAGGTCATCCCGCCGGCGGTGGCAACTCGGTTGGCGGGACCCGGACACGTACACGGCGCGCCGGTGGAGGATTTCGTCGATGCCGTGTTCGACGCACTCGTTGAAGGGCGCCTCGACGAAATCGGCTACGGCGCCACCGATTCGCCAGCCGTGCTGAGACGTCGCGAGATGGATCGGGAGATGTTTGACGCCGCGTCGACGAGGGTTCCGGTGGCGGACTATTCGATTCGTCCTCGCTAGGTGGCCGTGTGCCAAGTAAATGCGTATGGCCACGGGAGAGGCGCGAGGCAGTACCGTCGCCGCGATAGCCTCAGCCACCACGACATTGCTGTCGACGCTGACCGCCTCAATGGCCCTGCAACACAGTGCAATAGGTGACGGCCTATTTGCACCGGCGTATTCGAATGGTCCACCATCAGCGTGCTACGCGCCCAGAAGACTCACGCCGTCACCGGACAACTCTTCGACGACACCGCGTCGTCCGGTGATAGCGAGCATCAGCGTGTCCGCCGTCCCTTGGACGGTCGGTCCGTCGCCGTGACTCCAGTCGATATCGGTGGCTTCCCATCGCACCGCAGCAGCGGAATGCGCAAACGCGTCGCGCCCGCGGAGACCAGTGACGTGATCGAGAACGACGACGCGACGGTCGTCGGGCGAACTGCGTGCAATACCCAAGGGGCGACAGATATCGAGCGCATGCACGACGATGTCGGTCAGGGGAGCAGCGGGACCCCGGCCAGGCGGCGTGAAACGCTTGTCGGCGCGGTCACGGAGGAGTGAGACCAGCTCACTGCCGTGCTGGCGTACCACCATGTCGGTCATCATTTTGTTGGCCTCGTCGAAATTGCCGCGGGCGCGAAGCATGAGAACACCGAAACGCCACATCGGAACCACCAACGGTGCCACGAGATGCGCTGCGACGTCGCGGACGGTCCACTCGCCACATAGCGACGCGTGATCCCACTGAGCAGGTGTCAGTGTCTCCAATGTGTTTGCGAGCGAGCGTCGTTCATCGGCGATGGCCTCGAAGGTCTCGTCGTCTGACATCATCGCCGTACCTCCGGACTCACGACTGGTCGAGGGTGTCCCAGCGCCGTGGAGGGAGCGTACCGCCGGAGCGGGGTGTGAGAGGGGCAGTCAGGACGAAAGGAGCCGTCGATCGATCTGATGATGCACGAGGTGGGTTACCGGTAACCCTGCATATTCGGTTGTTGCATATTGTCTGGACCCTGTCGATGAGAGACTCGAGCTGAGGTCAGCTCTCAGCTCAGGGGCGGCTCACGGGTATGACGCGAACAATGCCGTCCAAGCCTTCGAAGTCGTTGGGGTTGGTGGTGTAGAGGGGAAGCCTGGCTGCGGTCGAAACAGATGCGATCATGAGGTCCGCCAGTCGTCTCCGCGGCGTTCTTCCGCGAGCTTGGACCGCGGCGCTGATGCGGCCGAATGCGCGAGCAGCATCAGTGCCGAACGGTAAGGGGTCGAACTCGTTCTCGACGCGCTGGAGAACATCCGCGCGGCGTGCGCGTTCGTCGGAGGCCTGTGGGTCGTCGCCAGTTACCAGGTGTACGCCTGCGGAGAGCTCAGCCAGGGTGATCGCACTAATTGCCATCTCGTCCGGCAGTTCCGCAGGCTCGATTGCGTGGCGAAGAATCAAGATGCTGGTGTCGAGTAACCCCCGCCGTACTTCGTCAGGCATACGGGTCGCTCAAAGTTTCGTCATATACGCGGTCCTGATCAGACCGGAACTTCTCCACATCAATCAATGGAGCCGACACCGAGCCGCGGGCGAACTCTGTGCGGGAAACAAAGCTGCGTCGTCGACGTAGGGGGACGAGTTCTCCTATCCCACGGCCGTCGCGGGTCACCGTAAAGGAATCACCGGACTCCACCGCGTCCATGATCTCTTTGGAACGCATGCGGAGGTCGCGTTGGCTTACCTCGCGCGGCACACTCATGTGCTACATGGTAGCACGGAATGGCACGAAGTAGAGGCCGTAGCGAACGTCGTCGAGGGCGGGGCGCTCGGTGGCGGCTCGTGGAACTCGAACGGTAGCTTGGCGATGAGTTTCGGCAGTGGTTGTGGTCAACAATCACGCAAAGCCGTTCCACCCCGGAGCGGCGGTTAGCCGTTCATCACCAGTCCAGGAGAGTCATGCGCACACTCATCGTCTCAGCTTTCGTTTCACTCGATGGAGTCATGGAGGCCCCTGGTGGGGAGCCCGGGTACCGCAACTCGGGTTGGACGTTCAAGGATGTCGCTTTCGATCCGGCGGCGTATGAACTCAAGGGCCGCGAGCAGCACGAAACAGCTGCCTTGCTGTTAGGGCGCCGATCGTATGAGGCGTTCGCGCCGGTCTGGCCCACAATGGACGAATTCGCGGGGTACAACTCGATGCCCCGCTACGTGGTGTCAACGACTCTCGACGGTGACGACAAGCGGTGGCCGGCGACGGTGCTGCGCTCAATCGACGAGGTGCGCCGACTCAAGGAGGGTGACGGTGGCCCGATTGCGGTGCACGGCAGCGCCACGTTGGGTGCCGCGCTGGCCGACGCCGGTCTAGTGGACCGATACCACCTACTGGTGTTTCCGCTCCTTCTCGGCGCCGGAAAACGGCTGTTCAGCCGGACCGATAAAGACGCAACCAAGCTCGTCCTAGTCGAACATGAGGTCTACAACAACGGAATTCAAAAACAAGTTCTCGACGTCCAACGTTAACGCCTGCGATGTCGGGGTGGACCGACGATCCGGCGCTGCTCTCGAACCGCGCGTTTCGGTGCTACTGGTAATCCTGCATATTCGATCGCTGCATATTCGCACCCAGGTGCACAGCCTGGCCGCGCGGCAGCGTTGTATTCAATAGCGAGGCGCGG
>NZ_LZTC01000074.1:0-2125 GCF_001665905.1 Gordonia sp. 852002-50395_SCH5434458 | reverse complement strand
GGGTGCTGACCTCGATCCTGGACAGCATCGACGACGCGGCCGCCCAACTTGCTTACCTCGCCGCATCGGGGTCACCGGATTCGGTGCATATCGCGATCGCTTGCCCCAGTCGAGCGTCACGTGACTATTTGATCGAGCGCATCACCACTATCCGCACATGGGAGTGTCTCTCCCCTACGGAGCTCGACCTCCGCACTAGAGACCAGTTTCTGCGCCTTCCGGGGTCGGCACCGTTGAAGCCGGGTGGGAGCTGGTGCTATCCCATCGACGAGGGCGGGAATCGGATCACCGTTACCGCAGCGATCATGCGGGCCGATCGCGCCATCCGAGAGCTGCCCGCCGTGCTGGTACCTGTATCTGGCCGCAGCACCGGTGGTCGTCGGAGCCGCACTCTCGGCACCGTCGCCCAACCCGCACCACTGCGTCGCTACGACAACGTTGACGACAGCAACGATGCCACGTTAGACGGAGACCTCGATCAACCGCGCGCCTGGCGCCCGCAGCGTCCGTTCACGTCGGCGGAATGGGCAACGCTGCATCGCACGGCGACGGAAGGATACCGATCACACGCTGCAACAGCAGGTGCGTGGGTGTTGTGGCGTCACGGAATCCGTGGATGGCGACGTGCGGCAGGTTGGTACCGCAGCTGTCCCGCGTTCGAGAAGTTTGCCTCCCGAGACGACGGCGGCCGCGCACACTGGGAATCAATTAAGTCACGCGCCACCACCTACCGTCCCGCCGACCCAGCGGCCGACGACTTGATCCGGACCGTGCTCACCGAGATAGCTACATGGGATGATCCTGCGCTGGTCGCGGCCGCTTACGCATGCGTGACAAAACGTTTCGCGGACGGACACGGAACCGACAGCCGTCCTATCGCCTGGCGCGATATGGCTTTATGGCTCAACGTCAGCCACGACACGGCCGGCAGAAGACTACGCGCACTTGTCGACCGGGGGCTCCTCAGAGTCACGCTTCCCCATGACCGCAGCACATCGCCGCACTCAGCTACCTGCTACAGCCTCCAACGACCCGCTGAGATTTACCGCACGGATGTGCGCCATGACGTCACAAATGAGGGTATAACCCGTCACCCCATCCTCCACGCCCTGTGGGGCGAGCTAGGCCACCCCTGCTGGTCCGTCTGGACGCATCTACCCGCCTCCGGCGCAGGAGCCAGCACGTCCACCCTCAGCACACTCACCGGCCTGCCCGCTGGCACCCTCTCCCACGGTGTCCGACGACTCCTAGCGGTGCTTGAAAAGCTGGGCCTTGCTATACGGCAGGGCCAGGGCCGCGGTACCAGGTGGCTGCGCGGGCCTCAGACGCTCGCAGCGGCAGCCGATGCAAGCGGTGCCACCGAGATCTGCACAGAGCGGTCGCGGGTGATCACGGCTGAGCGCGAGGCGTGGCACGCGCCGACAGTGCGCCGCAGCCTTGTCATCAGGGAACGGCTACGTCGGCGCACTCGCCGATCCCCCACACCGTCAAGCCCCACCCGGGCCTTTGAGGCTGCTGGCGGCCATCCCGAGCTACCTTTCGCTGCGGCATTTAGCCACCGCGCAGCGCGAGTGAGAGGGCATAGCCGGACTGCACGTAGTGGCCCCGGACGACAGCCTCCGTGAACGTTCGATGGTGCCCTTTGGTAACACGAGCAAAGACGCTACGGAGCTAACAGGTCAGTGATCGGTACGCCCAGACTGTCCGCAAGGCCATAGAGTGTCGCGACTGTCATGTTGGCGCGGCCTGCTTCGATCGCAGACAGTCGGGTCCGATGAATGCCGACCTTGCTGGCTAGACCGGTCTGAGTCTGGCCGCTTGCGACTCGAGCGGCGCGGACGCGGGCCCCTACCGTTCGAATTCGCTCACTCTTAGTCGACACAGTTGTTGACTATAGTCTACGTAACTGTAGACTATAAGATACATCAAGGTTTGCCGCGCAGCCTTTCGGTTCTTGGGTTGCGTCGGTGCGGCCTGACGGTTCGGGAGGGTTTACCGCGGTAAACTTCTAGCGTTCGATTACCTGCTTCATAGTGAGCAGGTTGGTGGTTTACCGCGGTAAACCACACGCGAGCACAATCCCCCGAAGTAGCCGGCCACTCAGTGTGGAGGTGAAGCATACGGA
>NZ_LZTC01000073.1:0-4834 GCF_001665905.1 Gordonia sp. 852002-50395_SCH5434458 | reverse complement strand
CGACGTCGCCCATCTACGCCCTGTGGTGTCGGCCTCGGTGAGCCCCGGCGGGCAGTCCATCCCTCACGACGCCGAATTGAGCCACCCGCGCGTACCCCTGACCACTCGGGAGATCGAGGTGCTTCGGACGTGGCTCCTCACCGACTCCAAGTCAGTGGCGGCGTCGCGGTTGATGATCTCGGTGGGCACCGTCAACACGCACCTGGCACGCATTAGGACGAAGTACGCAGACGCCGGACGTCCGGCACGCACCAAGGCGTCGCTGGTTGCTCGCGCGATCCAGGATGGCCTGATCAGCCTCGACGAACTCTGAGAGGAGCGCGTCGCGGGTTCGTGCGTCGACCGCCTCGCGGGTTTCTGCGCGGAGCGCCTCGCGGTTGCCTCGCGGAGCGAGCCCTAGAATCGACCGCATGCCTGCGCCGATTCCCGCCAGTTCCGATGGCGCCGCCTCCCCGGAATCGGTCGCACAGGAAGCCGTCACACACGACGCGGGGCGCCCGACGTCCGAGTCGGCGGGAACTGCGGGCGTCGAGGTCCTGAGCGCGGTTTTCCAGGTACGACGCCCGACGCCGGACGTCGAACCGCAACTGTGCGTACTTCTGTGGCGGCAGCACGACGATGAGCCGTTCGCGCTTCCGGGTGGCGAGGTCGCGGCAGACGAGAGCCTGTCGGAAACCGCCCGGCGTCAGCTCGCCGACACGATGGATATCCGCAAGGTCGCCCACCTCGAACAGCTTTCGGTGTTCTCGGCACCTCATCGCACACCGGGTCGGCGGACGATCGCCTCGACGTACCTCGGCCTGGTTCCCACGGATGCGCCTGCACGCCTGCCCGACACCGCGGCATGGGAGCCGGTGGATTCCCTTGGCGTCCTGGCTCACGACCACGCCGACATCATCGCCGCGGCGCGTCGACGTCTCGCCGGGAAACTCTCATACACGAATATCGCGTTCGCGTTGGCGCCGTCTCGGTTCCCGATGTCGGAGCTGTCCGAAATCTATTGTGCCGCACTGGGTTACCCCGTCGACACGACCAACCTGCTGCGAATCCTCAGCCGGCGCGGCGTTGTCGTGGCCACCGGGACCGTCGGAAAAACGGGCCGTTCGGGTGGGCGCCCGCCCGCGCTCTACGCCTTCGCCGACAACGAGTTACGCGTCACCGACGAGTTCGCGACGCTCAAACCCCCACCGTGAGCGACTGATCTGCGTCGTCGGCGACGCCGTCGCCCACACCGAGGTCGGCGTCGCTGGTGGCGAGCGCACACACCAGATAGACGAGACTGACCGTCAACGGTGCACAGATGAGGAGAATCCACGGCGCCGAGAACCCGTTGCGCGTGGCGCCGTCGAGCACGAGGTCGGGAACCACACGGCAGGTCTGCCCCATCCCGACGTCGTGCGGGTCCGGGAAGTGCAGATGCGCGACCCAGGTGCCGATAGATCCCGCGATCACAGTGCCGATCACTGCGGTCACGAACGTCACGCCATAACCGACGAGGCCTCGCCAATACCGCGCGGCGAACCATGCGAGCGCCGCCGCGACCGCACCGTAGGCGAGCATCCAGAACGCGAAAACCGCGACACCGGCGAATTCCTCACCAAGCTGTTCCGACGGCACGGCTGCGCCCTGTGCAGTCACAGTCCCGGTCATCGCCGGGGTCGTGACCGCCCACGCCACACCGAACACGGCGCCGAGCAGCAGCACGACAGCGCCGACGACGACCAGCGGTGCAGGCGAGTGCTTGCGCCGAACCGACACCGGGTTGCCGGGCGTGCCCGGATAGACCTGGGCCATCATCGTCGACCGAGTTGCGACGAATCGACGACACCGTGGCGCGAACAACGTGCATCCCACCCGTCGGGACGCACCTGCACCACCATCCGCCTGCCGCACTGACCACAGAACCGAGGCGGCTCCAATCCGAGGCGCGCTGCCTGCGGCACCGCGTCGGCCGCCTGCAGGTCGAGTTCGATGCCGGTGTACACGCCGTACCGGCACGGCTCGTCGAGCGGACCGGGGATGTCGACGGGGCTTTTGGCACCCGGATCGACGGTGGGCGTCGGAGTCATCGGCGTCCTCTCAGCTCAAAGGTCATCGAATTCGAGTATGCACGCCGAGGCAAAACGGCCCGCTCGCACGCTCCCGGCGCCGAGCTGAAACGGCCCGCTCGCACGCTCCCGGCGCCGAGCTGAAGCGGCCCGCTCGCACGCTCCCGGCGCCGGGCCTCAGATGCTGTCGTTAAGAGCCTTGATCGGCATCGAGAGGTCGTCGAGGAGGTCGAGGTCGTCCTCAGCGGGCCTGCCGAGCGTGGTCAGGTAGTTGCCGACGATGACCGCGTTGATGCCGCCCAGGATGCCCTGCTTGGCGCCGAGGTCGCCCAGCGTGATCTCGCGGCCACCTGCGAAGCGCAGGATCGTGCGCGGAAGAGCGAGGCGGAACGCCGCCACAGCCTTGAGCGCCTCGGCGGCCGGCAGCACGTCGAGGTCACCGAACGGCGTCCCCGGGCGCGGATTGAGGAAGTTGAGCGGAACCTCGTCGGGTTCGAGGGCGGCCAGGTCAGCCGCGAACTCGGCGCGCTGTTCAAGACTCTCCCCCATTCCGAGAATGCCGCCACAGCACACCTCCATGCCCGCGTCGCGAACCATGCGCAGCGTGTCCCAGCGCTCCTCCCACGTGTGGGTGGTGACCACGTTCGGGAAATGACTGCGGGCCGTCTCGAGGTTGTGGTTGTAGCGGTGAACACCCATGTCCCGCAACTGATCCACCTGCTCCTGCGTCAGCATGCCGAGGCTGCAGGCGATCTGAATGTCGACCTCATTGCGAATGGCTTCGATTCCCGCGGCCACCTGCGACAGCAGTCGCTTGTCCGGTCCGCGCACGGCCGCGACGATGCAGAACTCCGTGGCGCCGGTCTTCGCAGTCTGCTTTGCGGCCTCGACCAACGACGGGATGTCGATCCACGCGCTGCGCACCGGCGATGCGAAAAGCCCTGACTGCGAACAGAAATGGCAGTCCTCCGGGCAGCCGCCGGTCTTGAGCGAAATGATGCCCTCGACCTCGACCTCCGGTCCGCACCACCTCATCCGGACGTCGTGGGCGACCTGCAGCAGTTCGGTGACGCGCTCGTCGGGAAGCCGCAGCACCTCGAGCACCTGGTCGCGGTCGAGTGGCTCGCCGCGTTCGAGGACCTGAGCGCGCGCGACGTCGAGGATGTCGGTCGACGACGCGCCCGACGCCTGCACGGTCGCGGCGTCGAGCGTCGGATCTACGGGTGCCTGTGTCATGCGTGAACTCCTTCGATGGGCTGAACGGCCGCGATGTTGTCGGGCGCGGAACGGGAACTGAGGTCTGCGACGAAGTCGGGATCGAACCAGGTGGGCGCCGCGGCCCGGAACTGATCGGGCTCAAGCTCCCCGACACCCTCGGGTATCACGCCGACGACGGGTACCCCAGTCAGCCGGGGCAGGTCGACGCGATTGCATCGCATGGCGAGGTCTGGATCGCGCGGCCACGAGCCGATCACAAGGCCTGCGGGACGAATTCCCCTCGCCCGCAATGCTTCGACGGTCAGCTCGGCATGATTGAGCGCGCCCAGGCCGGCCTGGACGACGACGACTGCTTCGGCTCCTACCGCGTCCGCGACGTCGAGCGCGGTGAGGTCGGGTGCGAGGCGCACCAGTACCCCGCCGGCTCCCTCGACGAGGGTCAACCGATGAGTCGAAACAAGATCGGTGACCGCCCCGACGACGGTCCAGAGATCCAGTGGGGCAAGACCTGCGCGCATCGCCGCGGTCTCCGGCGCCAGCGGCTCGGGGTAGCGCGCACACTCGACCACATCGACGACACCCGCGAGGTGGGCAACGGTCGCGAGGTCACCCGGCTCCCCTGGCTCGACGCCGGTCTGCGCGGGTTTACACACCGCGACGCCACTCGCCGACTCTCCCGCAACGCACGCGAGCGCAGCGGTGACGATCGTCTTACCGACGTCGGTCGAGGTACCGGTGATCAAGAGGGCACGTCCCGGGCGGGTCACCGTTCACCCCCGCCTTCGGCCAGCGCCCCGCCGATGACCTCGGCGGCGCGGTCGACGGTCGCGTCGTCGAGATCGGCTCTGACGGTCAGTCGCAGTCTCGACGTCCCCGGCGGGACCGACGGCGGTCGGAAACACCCGACCAACACTCCGCTGTCCCGACACCGTGCTGCGGCGTCGACCGCGGGCTGCGGGTCGCCGACGATGCGCGAGATCACCGCGGCGGCCGGGACCGGCGCACCGAGGCTGCGCGCCATTCGTGTCGCGTTGTGCCGCAATCGGTCTGGTAGCTCGGGCTGTGCACGCAGGACACCGAGCGCCGCACGCGCCGCACCGACCGCTGCCGGGTTGAGTCCGGTGTCGAAGATGAAGGTGCGCGCGACGTCGATGAGGTGCTCACGGACAGCAGAAGTCGCGAGCACCACGCCCCCCTGCGCGCCGAGCGACTTGGAGCACACGGTCGTGACGACGAGGTCGCGCGCGCCGGAGAGTCCTACTTCCGCGATCAGTCCCCGACCCCCCGGCCCGCGCACTCCGAGCGCGTGCGCTTCGTCGACAAGGAGCGCCGCCGAGTGCTCGCGCGCAACGCGATAGAGCTGCGCGACCGGCGCAGGCTCGCCGTCGACCGAGTAGACGGAATCGGTGACGACCAGTGCCCGCTCCTCGGGGCGATCGCGTAGCGCCGCTGCGACGGCGGCGACATCGCCACGGTCGACGACGACGACTCGCGCACGCGACAGTCGGCATCCGTCGATGAGTGACGCGTGGGTTCCGGTGTCGGACACGATGAGGTCGCCGCGGCCG
>NZ_LZTC01000072.1:0-79026 GCF_001665905.1 Gordonia sp. 852002-50395_SCH5434458 | reverse complement strand
CCGGAGACCAGGGGCGTCTCACCTCAACGACACGCCGCGGCCCTGACCAGGCATTGCCCGCTCAACTTCGAAGAGCCCCGATACCGAGCTCGAAGCAATCGGCGCCGGGTCGATCCACTGGAGCACCGGACAAGCGGCAGCCGACGCGGACGCGATCATCTGGGCGGTCGGTCGGGTATCACCGAACACGACGTGGCTCCCCTCGGACATGCTCACGGACCGGGGGTTCGTACGCGTCGACGACGATCTCGGAGTGCCCGGATACCGGGGAGTGTTCGCCGTCGGGGATGTCGCCGACACCGATCCGCTGCGCGGCTCGGCTCGCAACCGCGCCGACCGCCTGGTGGCACGCAACGTCCTCGCCTACCTCGACGGCCGCGGGACTCGCCGATACCATCCGGCCGAGCACCGGTGGGGGTCGGTGTTCGGGCCCAGCGACAACGGGTTGGACGTGTTCTCCCCCAACGGAATCCGCTTCCGATTCCCACGATGGACCGTCGACACACTACTGCAGCCGCTGATCGTGCGGCGCGGCATCTACGGTGGCGTGCGGCGGAGCGGCGGGGTGCGGCGGGGCGGGGTCAGTGCGCAGCGTCGTGGTCGAGAGTGACTCTGACCCGCACCGATCCCTTGCTGTCCTTCGATGCGACGGCGTGACCCCTCCGGTTCTCGCCGTCGAGGGTCACGCTGATCGGTGCGCCGTCACCGGTGAAGTTGCGCCACCACGTCTTTCGATCGGGCATGGCGACGCCGATCGTGACCGTGTCGCCCGATCGCACATAGTTCACCGGAAAGGTGACGTGCTTACCGGACTTTCGGCCCGTGTACGACACCGTGGTGATCGCACGGCCGAGCAGGCCGTCGAGTCCGGGGATGCGCAGGAGTGGGAGGACGACCGCCCTGTTGACCGCGCCTATCACCTGCTGAAACCGGTTGGGCCCGTCGGACTGGCTCGTCTGGCTCACGACGTCTCCTTCGCTGCGACTGATCGAGCGGGTTCGATGATCAGGGTCCGGGTGGCGAGAGCCGGAGACCGCACTGTTGCCACCCGGGTATCGGGTTTGCGGCCGGTGCGAACCTGCGAAACCGTGAACCCCGCACTCGCCAGCCGCGTCTGTGATGCTTCGATATCGGTTGTCGCCCAAGCGATCCCCCACAGTGCGATCGGCGGGCCGGCAGGTTGTGTCCGGTCGGTTCGAGACCGTTGGGAGTCACAAGGACTTCGACGATGAGATCGTCTGCGCGGAAGAACAGTTGGCGCAGTCCCTCGTCGACGTGCCTGTCGAGACGAAAGTCGAGGCCGAGAGTGGAACCGAACAGCCCCACCGCGTGGTCGCGGCCGGCAGCCTGGAACACGAGATGGTCGATGCCGCGGATGTCGCCCGCGCTGAGCGCCGCGTGGGGCCGGGGTTTGCGGTACTCGGTCACCCCGAGCGGAAGTCCATCGACGTGGATTGTTGCGGCGTCGCGGTGGTGGGCCTCGAGTCCGCGTCGTTCCAGCAGTGTCTGCCACGACGACGCGTCCGCGACGTCGAACAACACGCGGTGCCCGAGCTGACTGCGGCCGAATCGCAGCGTCGCGTTCGACGTGGCGTATTCGTCTGCGCTGTCGTCGCGCGCGAGAAGACGTCGGTATGCGTCGGTGGTCGCGGCGAGATCGTCAACAGCCAATTCGACGACGGTCACGAGCGTTTCCGCCTGCGCCGTTTGTCCGGAATGTCCACGGCCCTGCTCGTGAGATGCCAAGAGCCGCAGACGCATTCATAGGAGCGCAACGTCGGGGTAGAACGTCCGGCCCCACGGATCCTGGTCACCGCGGCGTCGACCTCGTGTACGTCACGGTAGGCGTCCTTCTCCGGTGTCGGACAGGGCGCCGTGGGAGATGACCGACTCTGCGAAGAGCGTGTCTGGGAGGACCGAGGGGACGATGAGCGCCTACGCCCGGAGTGCGCGGTGCCCGCCTCGATACGCCGATAGAACTCGTCGAGTTCGTCGTCGGCGAACGGCGGCACCACAACTCCTCTCGTCGCACGTGACACCACGACCGCGTTGCGGCCGTCAACCTCAGCGTGCCATCCAGATCCTGCTGCGGACCACCTCGCGCATCCGAGCAAGTTGACCCTTCGAAAGGGTAACCGGTGGTTCGGCGTTCAGCAGGTGCTGGACCTGTGTGAAGAAGTCGCGGTCGGACAGCCCGAACTGCGAGCTGATCTCGCGCGACGAACCCCCACCGAGTGCGTACCAGCTCTGCTCGAAGTCGAGCATCTGACGCTGCGTCGGATCCATAAAGTACTCACTCTTTGTGCTGTGATCTGTGTCGATCGTCGGATGTGAAGGATGTGGAACGGGCCTCGGCGAATGTCCGTCGTCCCTGGTCTGGAAAGCGAGCCCACCGCTGTTAACGTCCTTTGTACACTCGGCCCGGCGCGATGGATACCCATTTGGCCATGCGGCGCAAAAACGCTGGGCCACCGCAAGGTAACGAGTTGTCATCGGACGCGCCAGAGGCTCGAGTGCGCCTCGGATTCGAGAGTCGTCGACCTATGCTGAGAATCATGGCTGAGCATTCGGCAAACAAGGCTCCTGTCGCGTCGACACCCGAACCGGGTCCCGACAAACCGGGTTCCGACAAGGACGTGACCGTCAGTTCGACGTCGGCGGAGACCCAGCCGACATTCTCCGAGCGTCTCGCCAAGGGAGCACGGAAGTTCCTCTTCGTCGCGATCGCCGTCGCGATCGCGGTGATCATCTATTTCATTCTCGCGGCGTTCCTGCCGCGCTGGTGGGCAGAGCAGATCGGCCGCAACGTCGACGGTTCGATGGGACGGGGAATCGGCAGTGGTCTGTCGATCGGGTTCGTCTGCACGTTCATCCCCATATCGATGCTCGTTCTCGCGGTGGCGTTCAGAGGTCGGATGAAGAATGTCGTCTCGATCCTCTGTGTGGTGATCGGCGTTGTGGTCGCGATCCCGAATCTGCTGACACTGAGTATTCAGCTCGGCGACAACAATGCAGCACATGTGGGCAAGCAGATCCTCAACGTGCGGGCACCGGGATTTCGCGCGGCAAGCGCCTGGGGCGTGATCATCGCCGTACTGGTCGCGATTTTGCTGAGCATCTTCGTCGTCATGTATCGGCGACGAGGTAAGAAGCTCAATCAGGCGACCGGTGCCGATCAGAAAAAGCACGGCAAAAAGAAGTAGTCAGCGACCGTCGGCACGTGCACGCTGCTGGTCGCGGCGGTTCGCGACCACGCTGCTGAACAGTGCGGCGCCGATGAACACCACACCGATGAGTCCGGTCACGATGTCGTTGATGTGGAACTCGATGCTGAGCAGCAGGATCACGGCCAGTGCGCCGATAGCCCAGTGAGCGCCATGCTCGAGGTAGCGATACGAGGCCAGCGTTCCGGTGCGGACCAGGTAGATCGTGATCGACCGAACGAACAGCGCGCCGATGAACCCGAGGCCCAGGGCGATGATGATCGGATCCGCGGTGATGGCGAACGCGCCGATGACGCCATCGAACGAGAACGATGCGTCGAGGACTTCGAGGTAGAGGAAGAGGAAGAATCCCGCTTTTCCGGTCGCTTTGGCTCCGGCGGACGGACCACCCTCGTGCAGGTCGGGATCGGACTGGAAAAGTGCGCTCAAGCCGTCGACCATGAGGTAGGTGACCATGCCGAGAATTCCGGCGATGAGGACTGTCGAGCGGATCGAGTCGGGGGCGAGGAACTCTGCGACCAGAACCAGGGTCACGGAGGCGAGGACGACCGGAAGGGCACTGAGCCGTCCGATCTTCGACAGCGGACGCTCCAGCCACGTCAACCACGTCAGATCGCGATTGCTCAGGATGAAGTTGAGAAAGAGCATGAACAGGAACATCCCGCCGAATGCCGCGATCTGCGGGTGTGCGTCGGTGAGAATCGTTTCGTAGCTCGGGCTTCCGTCGGCGAAGTGGTCCGCATCGTCGGGCGGTGGGTTCATCGCAAGCCGGAACGCTTCGACAGGATTGAGCCCGGCCGTCACCCAGACGATCATGAGTGGGAAGAGCAGGCGCATCCCGAAAACGGCGATGATCATGCCAACGGTGAGGAACATACGCTGCCAGAACGCACTCATCCGTTCCAGCACGGTGGCGTTGATGACTGCGTTGTCGAAGGACAGCGAGATCTCGAGAACGCCGAGTATCGCGGCGAGGGCCACCGCCTCCCAGCCCCCGTAGAAGAACGCGACGACGAGCGCGAGAGCGGTGACGACGATCGACAGCCCGAAGATGCGCCCTATCAACGGAGTCGCTCGGCGTCCTTGGCGAGCGTCACGACTTCTGCCGCCAGCTCGGCAACAGTGCTCGTGTCAGCGTTCTCGCCCACCGCTGTCGCGAGATCCTCCGCAGCGCAGCGCAGGGCGAAGAGGCGGTCGCCGAAGTCGCTCACCTCTGCTTGAGTCAGAATCACGGCGTCGGAGGGAATAGAAGTGCCCTCCGTGAGCGCTCTTTGTTCGTAGGCGCGTTGACGGCACGACCGCTTGCAGTACTTGCGCCGACGTCCGTGCTCGGAGTCGACCATCGACTGGCCGCACCAGGCGCAGGCGTAGGGGCGCCGCCGCGATCGGGTTGTACCGCTCGTCGTGTGCTCCACGTTGATGACCGTACCCAAGTCTCGTCGTCGAGGTTTGTGCGGCGGCCCGCGGCAGCGTGTCGCCGGTGATGCGGAAGTGACGCGGTCGGCGCGTAGAATAGGAGTGTTGAGCGTTCGACAGCGCTCGAGAAACGAGAGGACACCGCCAAATGGCAGATCGAGTACTTCGGGGCAGCCGCCTCGGCGCGGTGAGCTATGAGACCGATCGTGATCACGATCTCGCTCCGCGACGAATCGTCCAGTACCGGACCGACAACGGAGAAATCTTCGACGTCCCCTTCGCCGACGACGCCGAGGTTCCGTCGAAGTGGCCGTGCAAGAACGGTATGGAAGGCACGATCCTCGAGGGTGCAGAACCCGAGGAGAAGAAGGTCAAGCCTCCGCGCACGCACTGGGACATGTTGCTCGAGCGCCGAAGCGAAGACGAGCTCGAGGTGCTGCTCAATGAGCGGCTCGACCTCCTCAAGCAGCGTCGTCGCGGAGTCACCAACTGACGTACGCGTCTTAGATCACACATCAGCCGGGTGGAGTCATATGACTCCACCCGGCTGATGTGTATCAGTGGTTCAGTGTGACGCTGTGCCCGTCTCGGGCCGCCGATCGGCTTCGGACCCGTCAACTTCAAGGCCCGACCGTCGCCCGATCATCCCCGCTTGTGCAGCCCGATCTTGTGCAGGCGGTTCTCGATGCCCCAGCGGGCGACGCTGGTGAATGCCTCAGCCATCACGCCACCGCTCATCTTCGACGAGCCGACTTCGCGCTCGGTGAAGGTGATCGGAACCTCGCGAACGTCGTAGCCGGCCTGGATCGTGCGCCACGCCAGGTCGATCTGGAAACAGTAGCCCGCCGACTCGACCGTATCGAGGTCGATGGTCTCGAGTACCTTGCGCCGATATGCGCGGTAACCAGCGGTGATGTCGTGCACGTTGGTGCCGAGCGCCACACGCGCGTAGGTGTTGGCACCTCGCGAGAGAACCTCGCGGTACTTGGGCCAGTTCACGAGCTTGCCGCCGGGAACGTAGCGCGACCCGATCGCGAGGTCGGCGCCGTCGTTCACCGCGTCGAACAAGCGGTACAACTGCTCGGGTGCGTGGCTGCCGTCGGCGTCCATCTCGACGATGACCGCGTAATCGCGGTGCAGGCCCCATTCGAAACCGGCGAGGTAGGCCTTGCCGAGGCCGTCTTTCTCGACGCGGTGCATCACATGGGTACGACCCTCGTCGTCGCCCTTGGCGAGTTCGTCAGCTACGTCGCCCGTGCCGTCGGGGCTCGAATCATCGACGATCAGCACGTGGACGCCCGGCATGGCTGTCTGCACCCTCGACACGATTCGGGGAAGGTTCTCGCGCTCGTTGTACGTGGGGATGACGACCAGTGCGCGCGCGCCGTCGGATGCGACAATCCCGCCCTCGTCTTGGCTGGTCGCATCTCCGCTACCCGTTGTCACCACGCTCCTCCGACTCCCTTGCATCACCCTGTGCGACCGGTGTGCCACCGGTGCCGACCTCACGAGGCCCGAGAGTGAACCTATAACGACGCGTCAGCACGACCAAAAGCCCACCCACCGTCACCACGACGATGATCCACTGTGGCCACGCCCCGAGAATGGTCGCGACGGTCTTGGCCGAGTGCAACGGTAAGCGATCGGCGAGCACCGCCGGGGTGAACACGCCCGACTCACGTGAGATGGATCCGTCGGGTTCGATGATCGCGCTCACCCCGCTGGTCGCTGCGACGACGACTGCCCTGCCGTGTTCGACGGCTCGGAACTGCGACATTGCGAGCTGCTGGTAGGTCATTTCCGTTTTGCCGAAGGTGGCGTTGTTGGTCGGGACGTAGAGGATGCGGGCGCCGTCGTCGACTGCGGCTCGGGCCGACCTGTCGAAAGCGATTTCCCAGCACGTGGAGACACCGACGGTGACGTTGCCGGAGCGTCCGGGGACGGTGATCGCCGACGGGCCGGTTCCGGGACGGAAGTTGCCGGCCATCGACGCGTACGACGAAAACATGCTGAAAAACGGACGCCAGGGCAGGTACTCGCCGAATGGCTGAACGATGTGCTTGTCGTAGCGGGCAACGGGCCCGTTCGCGCCATCCCACACCAGGACGGAGTTCGTCGGCCGACCGTCGGAGTTCATCACGAGCGTCCCGACGAGGATCGGCGCACCAACGGAAATCGATGCGTCGGTGATCTCCTGCGCGGCGTCGGCGTTGGTGAGCGGCGAGATGTCAGAGGCGTTCTCTGGCCACGCCACGAAATCAGGCTGTTCGGCGGTTCCCGCCCGCACGGCGTCGGCAAGACGCAGGGTCTCCCGAACGTGATTGTCGAGAACGGCCCTGCGCTGAGCGTTGAAGTCGAGGCCGAGACGCGGCACGTTTCCCTGCACGGCCGCAACCTGTACCGATGCCGACGCGACGTTGCGGTCGAGTGTGTCGGGGGTCAGGGCGATCGCTGCGATAGGCCCCACAAGGGCCAACACGACCGCCAACGCCGCGGCGCGTGCCACCGATCCGCTGCCCGTCACGACTCTGGTGACGAGGACGATGATGAGCCAGGCCACCGCTGCGCCGAGCAATGCGACGGCTGCTGAGACGCCCGGCGCACCCAGGATGGATGCGAGGGGTAGTAGCGGTCCGTCGACCTGGCTGAATGCCGCTCTCCCCCAGGGGAATCCGCCGAACGGAACAGATGACCGAAGAGCCTCGATAGTCACCCACGACAGTGCAAACCACAGCGGTGGGCACGGGAGTCGCATGGTCAACACGGCGCACACACCGAAGAGTGCCGAGAACACCGCGAGCACGACGGACAAGGCGATCCACGGAAGCGGCCCCACGTAGACGCCGATCCACGGCAGCAGCGGGATATAGAACGCCAGCCCATAGATGAATCCGACGACAGCGCCGAGGCGGGCGCGGATCGGCCCGGAGAGCGCCACGAAGAGCAGGCCCATCGAGATGACGGCCATGAACCACCAGTTGCGCGGTGGGAACGCCGACCACATCGCCAGCCCCGCCACGACGGCCAGAGCCGCACGCACGAGAAGTGGGGTCCAGCGGGCACCAGCCAACCTCGACCATCGTCGATCGGTGTGCTCGGGGGTGTCGGTTCGGGTGCCGGATGACTCCGTCGGTGTCACCGAGTCGTCGAGGCCCGGCGTCTTGTCGTGTAGTGAATTGTCGCCCACCGCGCTGTTGTTTACGGCGTTCTTGTTCACGGCGTCGTTGTCTACCGAGTCGCTCACCGGTCAGTGACCCTCGGCGCGATAGACGTCACGACCACGGTGCACGGTCCGGACGCATCGTGGCAGCGCGCAGCCGGGCGAGACGTCGGGAAGTGCGGGCACGCGGGATCGCGGGTCCAGCGACCAGCGCTGAACGCTCTCGTGCGATCCGGCAACGACGAGCTCGTCGACTTCCCAGACCGCGTAACTCGCCGGTGCGCCGACCGCCAGTGTGCCGGTGAGTCCGTCATTGATTCCTCCCGCGCGCCAGCCGCCTCGTGTTGAGGCCGCAAACGCACCACGTGCCGAGATGGCGTTTCGGGGCTGATGATGATGGACGGCCGCACGTATGGTCACCCATGGATCCATCGCGGTGACCGGTGAATCCGACGAGAAGGCCAGGGCCACGCCAGCTTTGGCGAGCGCGGCGAAATCGTTCATCCGGGCGGCCCGTTCGTCGCCGAGACGCTGCGCGTAGAGGTTTCCCGGTGCGCCCCACTGCGCATCGAACTGCGGTTGCATGCTCGCGACGACACCACACGCGGCCAGCGTCTGAGCCTGGGAGGCGTCGACCATCTCCGCATGTTCGACGCGGTGAGCGCGCGACGCGAGCGCGGGCGTACCGAACTCGGCCGCGAGCGTGTCAAGTGCACTCACCACCGTCGCCGTTGCCGCATCGCCGATCACATGAAAGCCGGCTTGCAGCCCTGCTTCGGTGCATGCGCGAAGGTGCTCGAGAACGGTCTCCGGCGAGAGGTAATCGATACCGGTGACGTCTGGTGCATCGTGGTAGGGCTCGAGGAGCCACGCCGTCCGCGAGCCGACCGCTCCGTCGATGAAGAGATCGCCGCCGAGCGCGTCGGCGCCGGTGATCGCGACGAGTTCGCGAGCGTGATCGGCGTTCTGCGCGGCCTGCCCCCAATAGCGTCGTACCTCGACGGCATGGTCGAGTTCGCCGATGGCGAGAAAGTCGTCGAGACCACTGATGTCGGGTCCGCCGTTCTCGTGGATCGCGACGATTCCCCTTGCCGCGGCAACGTCGAGTGCGCGCAGTTGTGCGCGGGTCCGCGATGCGGGACTCACCAACGATCGTGCGGCACCGCGCACGAGGTGATGCGCCTCGGCGATCAGCGGCTCGTCCGGGTGGTAGCCCTGCGCGTCCTCCAAGCCGATGACCAGGCGTCGCAGCGCCGTCGACGCGACGGCGGAATGTTCGTCGACTCGGGCCAGGTAGACCGGACGATTGCCGACGATCGCGTCGATGTCGGCGGTTGTCGGGAACCGGCCGTCGGAGATCTCGGCACCCGACCATGTCGAACTGTCCCAACCGCGGCCCCAGATGAGGTCGCCTTCATCGACGGTCGACACGGCGTCGGCGAGCATTCGGAGGCAGTCGGTGCGCGAGACGGCGTCGTTGAGGGTCAGTCCCGTGAGCGCAAGACCCGTCGACGTCAGGTGCACATGCGCGTCGACGAATGCGGGTGCGACGAAATGCCCTTCCAGATCGGTCACGGCGGCGTCGGGATGAAGTGCCCTCCCGACGTCGTCTGCGCCCACCCAGGTCACGACGCCGTCGGTGACGGCAAGGGCAGTCGCGTCCGGGGTTGCAGAGGAATAGACGGTCCCACCAAGGAGCAGTTCGGTTGCCACGGTTGTTCAGTGTGCTCCCTCTGGGGAGGCCGGTGTGTCAGTGGCCCCGCGGGAGCTGCGGCTGGTCGGCCGACCAGCCGGTTGACGAGTTCGGTGTGGAGTAGGCGGGATCGTCGACGACGGTGCCGTCGATGACGGTGCCCCGCTTGACCCCTGCCGGTCCGTAGGCACCCGCGCGGGTCATCGCAGACATCACCGTGCGTGTGCCGACTGCGGCCAGCACCGGACGCAGGACGCGTCGCGTCGGCGGAAGGAGCGCGATCGTTCCGACAACAGTGGACACCAAGCCGGGCACGATCAGCAGGATCGACGAGGCGCCGACCACGGCGGTGTCGGCGAGCGGGGCTCGAGCGTCGACTTCGTTGCGCGAGGCGCGGCGGAGTTCACCGAACACCTTGCGGCCCTGCCAGCGAAGGATGAGGAATCCGACGAAGGAGGCCAGGATGGTGATCAACACCGCCCAGGCGAAGCCGAGCGTCATGACCATGGCCACGAACACGGCGATCTCGATCACGAGGTAGACGAGGAAGTACGGGAAGCGCATGGGTGTGCCTTTCTGGTCCGATGCAGGTGAGTTTCGACACCCGACGCCGCATCGGAGATGTGCATTCACTCAGTCCAACGAACGAGCACCCGATTTTGCTCCCGTGCAGCGGCCTGGGCCACCAGCTATTCCGACCGGCCCTCGATCTCGCCCTCAGCCTGCAGGTACACGGCCCGCAACTGGTCGAGCATGTCGGCGGGCGGCGTCTCCCACATATCGCGGTCGACCGCCTCGAGAAGGCGTTCAGCGATACCGTGCAGTGCCCACGGATTCGACTGATTCATGAACTCCTGATTGCGCTCGTCGAGCACGTAGGACTCGGTGAGCTTCTCGTACATCCAGTCGGCGACGACGCCGGTCGTGGCGTCGTACCCGAACAGGTAGTCGACGGTGGCCGCCATCTCGAACGCGCCCTTGTATCCGTGCCGCTGCATCGCGGAGATCCACCGGGGATTGACGACCCGTGCACGGAACACGCGACTTGTCTCCTCCGACAGGGTGCGTGTTCGGACGGCGTCGGGCCGCGTCGAGTCGCCGATGTACGCCTCCGGGGATGTGCCGGTCAGTGCTCGGACCGTCGCCACCATCCCGCCGTGGTACTGGAAGTAGTCGTCGGAGTCGGCGATGTCGTGCTCACGGGTGTCGGTGTTCTTCGCCGCCACCTTGATTCTGCGATACGCCGAACGCATGTCGTCGACTGCTGCGACGCCGTCGAGTTCGCGGCCGTACGCGTAGCCGCCCCACTCGGTGTAGACGCGTGCGAGGTCCTCGTCGCTGCGCCAGTCACGAGAATCGATGAGTTGCAACAGCCCTGCCCCGTAGGTTCCGGGTTTGGAGCCGAAGATCCTGGTCGTCGCGCGGCGTTGATCGCCGTGCTCGGCGAGTGCCGCGCGGGCGTGCGCGGCGACGAAGTTCTGGTCATCGGGTTCTTCGGCCGACGCCGCGAGTGCGACGGCGTCGTCGAGCATGGTCACGACGTGTGGGAAGGCGTCACGGAAGAATCCGGAGATCCTGACGGTGACGTCGATGCGCGGACGACCGAGCTCGTCGAGCTCGATCAGTTCGAGATCGCGGACCCGCCGCGACGCCTCGTCCCAGATCGGCATGACGCCGAGGAGCGCGAGGATCTCGGCGACGTCGTCGCCCGAGGTACGCATCGCGCTGGTGCCCCACGCCGAAAGCCCCACGGAGGCAGGGTATTCACCATGATCGGTCAGATACCGCTCCAGCAGGCTGTCGGCCATCGCCCGGCCCGTTTCCCATGCGAGACGAGAAGGAACAGCCTTGGGATCGACGGAGTAGAAGTTGCGGCCCGTCGGCAACACGTTGATCAGTCCGCGCAGCGGCGAACCGCTCGGGCCCGCAGGAATGAAGCCGCCGTCGAGTGCGTGCAGAATGCGCCGGATCTCCCCAGCGGTCTGCCGCAACCGCGGAACCACTTCGGTTGCCGCGAAACGCAATACGTCGCCGACAGCGGCGGGGTGACCGGCCGCCGCATCCTCGACGGCCGAGGTCGACCACTCCCCTTTCGCGCACGCTGCCACAAGGTCGCGGGCGGTCGCTTCGACTGTGTCGACGTCGGTGCGCACGGAGTCTGCGCCCTCGTCGAGTCCGAGCGCTTCACGCAGACCGGGCAAAGCCTCTGTGCCGCCCCACAATTGGCGTGCGCGCAGCATAGCGAGAACGAGATCGACCTCGGCGTCGTCGACCGGGGGTTCGCCGAGAACATGCAGGCCGTCGCGAATCTGCACATCCTTGATCTCGCACAGCCAGCCGTCGACGTGCAACAGCATGTCGTCGAAGACCTCTTCGTCGGGCCGCTCGGTGAGGCCGAGGTCGTGATCCATCTTCGCGGCCGTCAGCAGCGTCCAGATCTGCTGCCGGATCGCGGGGAGCTTCGCGGGATCGAGAGTCGAGATGTTCGCGTGTTCGTCGAGGAGTTGTTCGAGTCGTGCGATGTCGCCGTAGGACTCGGCCCGCGCCATCGGCGGGATCAGGTGGTCGACAAGCACCGCGTGTGCTCGACGCTTCGCCTGGGTGCCCTCGCCCGGATCGTTGACCAGGAACGGGTAGATCAGCGGGACGTCGCCGAGCGCGGCATCGGTGCCGCACTGTGCCGACATTCCCAGCGTCTTGCCCGGCAGCCACTCGAGGTTGCCGTGTTTGCCGATGTGCACGATCGCATCGGCGCCGAAGCCCGGGATGTCTTGTGCGGCAACGGCTCTACCGGCGAGCCAGCGATAGGAGGCGAGGTAGTGATGCGAGGGCGGAAGGTCGGGGTCGTGATAGATCGCGACCGGATTCTCACCGAACCCTCGGGGCGGCTGCACCATGATCGCCACATTGCCGAATGTCAGTGCTGCGACGACGATCTCGCCGCCGGGGCTCTGCGATCGATCGACGAAGAGGTCGCCTGGCGCTGGCCCCCAGTGCTGTTCGACGCCGTGTCGCAGTTCCTCCGGCAGCGTCGCGAACCACCTCTCGTAGTCGGTGGCGCTGACGCGAATCGGGTTGGCAGCCAAGGCCTCCTCGGTCAGCCAGTCGGAGTCCTGGCCGCCACGGTCGATGACCGCGTGAATCAGTGCGTCCGAATCATCCTCGGCCAGACCGGGAATCGCGTCCGGCCCCGATTCCGGACCGATGTCGTAGCCTGCCGCGCGCAACGCATCCAGCAGACGTAGCAGGCTGCGAGGCGTGTCGAGGCCGACAGCGTTACCGATGCGCGCGTGCTTGGTGGGATACGCCGACAACATCAGTGCAATCCGACGATCCGCGGGTGCGATATGCCGTAACCGGGCGTGCGACACCGCGATTCCGGCAACCCGGGCGCATCGCTCGGTGTCGGGTTGGTACCAGGGCAGACCGTTCTCGTCGAACTCCTTGAAGGAGAACGGCACGGTGATGATGCGGCCGTCGAATTCCGGAACAGCCACCTGAGTCGCGACGTCGAGCGGCGAGAGCCCGTCGTCGTTGGCCTCCCAGTCGGCTCGTGGCCCGGTGAGGCACAGTCCCTGCAGGATGGGGATGTCGAGCGCGGCGAGGCGCTCGATGTTCCACGCCTCGTCGTCGCCCCCGGCCGACGCCGTGGCAGGTGTCGCGCCACCGGCGGCGAGGACGGTGACCACCAGCGCATCCGCGGTCGCCAGCAACTCGATGAGGTCGTCTGGTGCGGTGCGCAACGAGGCGCAGAAGATCGGGATCGGCCGCGCTCCGCGCTCCTCGATTGCTGCGCAGAGTGCTTCGATGTACCGCGTGTTCCCTGCGAGGTGCTGTGCTCGGTAATAGAGGACACCGATCACCGGCGCGGTGTCCGGAACAGCTCTGGTCGGCTGCCGCTCGAGAACTCCCCAGCCGGGAGTCTGTTCGGGGGGTTCGAACCCGTACCCCGACAGCAACACCGTGTCGGACAGGAAGTTGTGCAGGTTGGTGATGTTGGGCACCCCGCCGAAGGCGAGGTAGTTGTGGGCGTCTGCGGCCACCCCGGCGGGCACCGTCGACAGCGCCATCAGGTCGGGATCGGGTTGCTGCTCGCCGGAGAGGACGACCACCGGCTTCCCGACGGCGAGGACGGCGTCGAGCCCCTCCTCCCAGGCGCGGCGCCCACCGAGGATGCGAACGACGGTGAGGTCGGCGTCGGCGACCATGCCGGGAACGTCGTCGAGCAGGATTCGTGACGGGTTCGCGACGCGATACTCCGCGTCGCTGGCGTCAGCGGTGATGAGATCGGTGTCCGACGTGGACAGCAGCAGGATCATCGCAACTCCTCGGACTCCGACTCGCGCGGAGACATGTGGAACACAGGTCCGAGGTCGCAGGTCTGGCTTCGCAGGAGCCCGCTGCTCTCGCGTCACAGTGGCGCGACCGCGCCGGAATCGCACCGGCTTCCGCGCACCTCGTGCGGCTCAGCCTAGTGGAGAGCGTTCCGCGACGGTCGCACGCGTCCCGCGCAGGTTCGCACCCGTCCGCCGACGCCTACGCTGGATACCGTGCGTGACCCCGCCTCCCCTTCGTCACACGGCCAGTCCCGTGAGCTCACCGGTGAGCCGTCGTCGGGGCGAACAGTGTCTGACCGATGCCCCGGAGTCTTCACCCCGCACCCGGCCGCCGACGGCGCACTGGCGCGTGTTCGTCTGCTCGGTGGATCGATCACGCCCGAGCAACTCGCGGTGCTCGCGCATGTGGCCGCACAGTACGGCGACGGTTTCGTCGATCTGACGGGGCGCGCGAATGTGCAGATACGCGACATCGCCGATGTCGACTCTGTCGCCGACGCGCTCGTCGATGCCGGACTGGTGCCGAGCACCACCCACGAGAAGGTACGCAACATCGAGGTCAGTCCCTTCACCGGGCGCGTCGGCGGCCTCGCTGATCTACGTCCCCTGGCGCACGAACTCGACGACGCGCTCCGCTCCGATCACAGCGTCGCGGCGCTATCCGGCCGGTTCCTCTTCGGCCTCGATGACGGACACACCGACATCGCGGTTGGCGGCACCGATGTGTGCGCCGTCGCGCGTAGCGGCACCGATGGATCGGTCGGATTCGACATCGTCGTCGACGGCGAGATCGCAGGCTCGGTCGCCCACGACTCTGCCGTGGCACAGGCGTTGCTGGGTGTCGCGCACGACTTCCTCGAGTTGGCGGACGGTGCGTGGCGGATCGCGGATCTACCCGAGTCCTCGCGTGGCGACCTGATGAGGGTGACCCGGGACCGACTCGACCCGCCACTCGAGCCAGGAGCTCTCGCAACGACGGGCGGCGATCCGCGGGTGGGGTGGTTCGACCAGGATGACGGCCGCGTGCTGCTCGGAGCCGTGGTCGAACTCGGGCGCCTGCCCGCGCGCCTCGCCGAATTCATCGCAGCCGTCGAAGCGCCGGTGGTGTTCACGCCAGACCGCGAGATCCTCGTCTGCGATCTCGGCGAGGGTGTTGCCGAGACCGTGGTGCGCGTCCTCGCTCCGATGGGACTCATCTTCGACGCCGCGTCATCGTGGGCGCAGGTCAGCAGCTGCGCCGGCGCACCCGGCTGCTCGCGCGGGCTCGCCGAGGTACGCGCTGACGTGAAGGAGCGCGTCGATTCGGGGCCGCCGGTCACCGAGCGTGAACACTGGGTGGGGTGCGACCGTGGATGTGGGTCGCCGCGCGAACCGCACCTGCGGGTCGAGGCAACCGGCGCCGGATATCGACGCACACACGAGTGAGGATCAGGTCCGCTCGACCACCCCGATAGGGTTGAACAACTATGCCCGAATACCTACGTGACGCCGCCGAGATCTACCGGCAGTCTTTTGCCACCATCCGAGCCGAAGCTGATCTGTCCGGATTCGCCCCGGATGTCTCCGGGGTCGTCGTACGCATGATTCACGCGTGCGGCGAAACGGATCTGACGACGAACGTCGTCGCGACAGACGGCGTCGTGTCCGCGGCACGGTCGGCTCTCGAGGCAGGTGCGCCGATCCTGTGCGACTCGACGATGGTCGCCAGCGGGGTGACGCGCAAGCGGTTGCCCGCCGGCAACGAGGTGCTGTGCTACCTCGCGGAACCCGGCTTGCCTGCGCTCGCCGAGCAGTTGTCGACCACACGGACCGCTGCGGCCGTCGAGTATTGGCGTGACCGGCTCGACGGCGCGGTCGTCGCGATCGGCAACGCACCGACCGCGTTGTTCGCGCTCCTCGACATCATCGATGCAGGCGCACCACGTCCGGCAGCGATAGTCGGTGCGCCCGTCGGATTCATCGGGGCCGCGGAATCCTGTGCGGCACTGGCGAACCGCGACGATCTCGAGTTCATCACCGTCACCGGACGTCGAGGTGGATCAGCGATCGTTGCCGCGGCGATCAACGCGCTGGCGAGTGCACAGGAATGACGTCATGAGCACATCACCCGACGCGGGGAACACATCGCGCAAGGCGGGCTCCGGAAAACTCTGGGGCGTCGGGCTCGGTCCCGGTGACAGCGAGTTGGTCACGGTCAAGGCCGCACGTGTCATCGCTGCGGCCGATGTCATCGCGTATCACAGTGCGCGCCACGGAAACAGCATCGCCCGAGGTGTCGCCGAGCCGTATTTGCGTGGCGATCAGATCGAAGAGCGGCTGATGTATCCGATCACGGTCGAGACCACCGATCATCCGGGCGGCTACCGTGGCGCCTTGAACGACTTCTACACCGACAGTGCCGAGACTCTCGCGGCGCATCTGCGGGCAGGACGGGATGTCTGTCTGCTGGCCGAGGGCGATCCGCTCTTCTTCAGTTCGTACATGCACATGCACAAGCGCCTCGCCGACGACTTCGACGCCGAGATCGTGCCCGGCGTTACGTCGGTGAGCGGGGCCTCCGCCGCGCTGGGCATCCCGCTCGTCGAAGGTGAGGAGACACTGACCGTTGTGCCGGGAACACTCCCGGTCGACGAGCTGACTGCGGAGTTCGCCGGCGCCGACGCCTTCGCGGTGCTCAAGCTGGGTCGGACCTTCTCGACGGTGCGCACAGCCCTCGAACGCGTCGGACGGCTCGACGAGGCGTGGTACGTGGAACGGGCGTCAACCGCGGCACAGCGTGTCCTGCCCGTCAGCGAGGTCGATCCGTCGGACGTCCCGTACTTCTCGATGGTCGTCGTGCCGGGCCGACGCAACAATCCGCGTTTCGATCCGACGGAGCTCGGGACCGGCGAAGTCGTGGTGGTCGGGCTCGGGCCGGGGGCCGCGTCGCAGACAACGCCGCAGGTGCGTGCCGAATTGTCGTCCGCGACTGACCTCGTCGGCTATCGAACCTATCTCGCGCGCGTCACGCCTCGGCCGGGGCAGCGGGTGCATGCCAGCGACAACCGTGTCGAGGCAGAGCGCGCAGAATTCGCGCTCGATCTCGCCTCCCGAGGTGCCCGCGTGGCCGTCGTGTCCTCCGGTGACCCGGGTGTGTTCGCGATGGCGGCGGCTGTCGCCGAGGTCGCGGCGCAATCGCGCTGGGCCGACGTACCCGTCCGCGTGGTACCGGGGGTGACGGCGGCAACTGCGGTCGCCGCGGTTGCCGGTGCCCCGCTGGGGCACGACTTCGCCGTCATCTCGCTGTCGGACAGGCTCAAGCCGTGGGAGCTGATCGAGGCGAGGATTCGGCACGCGGTTCATGCCGATCTGGTGATCGCCGTCTACAACCCCGGCTCACAGAGCAGGACATGGCAGGTGCCGCGCCTGCATGATCTGTTGCGCGAGATGGTTCCCGACGACCGTGTGCTCATCATCGGGCGCGATGTCGGCGGACCGGAACAGACTCTGTCGGTGACGACTGTCGGCGCGTTCGATCCGTCGATCGTCGACATGCGCACGATGCTCATCATCGGATCGTCGGCGACGACGATTGCCGAGCGCAGCGGCGGTCGTCTGGTCTTCACACCGCGCCATCACAGCGTCTAACTATCTCAGCGCCTGACTATCTCAGCGTCTCATTGACTCAGGGCTGACCAGCGAGCAGATCACGGACGAGCCCGACGGCGACTTCTGCGTCCTCGACGGCGCGCGTCGCGGGTTCGCTCGGACGGTCGACCATCACGACCTCGATGCCGAGAGCCCTTGCGGCGTGGAGCTTTGCGCGAGTCATGTCGCCGCCGCTGTTCTTCGTGACGAGCACGTCGATGCCGTGCTCGCGCATCAGAGCCGTTTCGTCGGATAGACGATACGGGCCACGCGACCGGATCACCGTGTGGTGCATCGGCATAGCGGTCTGCGGTAGGTCGACGACCCGGATGAGAAACCATGCGGATGTGTTCTCGGCGAAGGCGTCGACGTCCTGCCTTCCCGTGGTCAGGAATACGCGGGCTGGTCGACCGTCGAGATGCCCTGCGGCGCTGTGGATGTCCGGAACCCGAACCCAGGTATCTCCGTCACCCGGCGACCACGGTGCGCGGCACAGCCGGACGAGAGGCAGTGCGAGGTCCTGGGTTGCCGCAGCGGCATTGGCGCTGATGCCACTCGCGAAGGGGTGTGTCGCATCCACGACGACGCGAATCGCGTTGTCGCGCAGCCATGTCCGTAGACCGGCCACTCCCCCGAAACCTCCGATGCGTACGGCGCCGACGGGCAGTCGCGGCTCGGCAACTCGGCCGGCAAGTGAACTGATCACGGGAATGTGCTCGGCGACGAGTCCGGCGGCCAGTGCGCGCGCTTCGCCGGTGCCCCCGAGCACCAGCACAACCGGGGTATCGGTCATGTCGTCGATGAACTGTCGTCGTGGGCGCCGCTGCGAAGTTTTGTCATCCGTGCCTGCGAGTAGAGATAGCTGTCTGTGGGGGTCGAGGTTCCCGGGTCGAGCACCTTGCCCACGAAGATGACCGCGGTGCGGCGGATCCCGTGGTCGTCGAGCTGCTGCGGCAGATCCGACAGCGCGCACCTGATCACCACCTGATCGCTGCGGGACGCGAATGCGACTGTAGCCGTAGGGCATTGCGGCCCGTAGTGTTCGGCGAGTGTTTCGACGATCTGTGGCGCGCGGTGCGCGGCGAGGTGCAACGCGAGGGTGACACCCGACTGCGCCAGGCGCGCGAGTTCTTCACCTGGCGGCATGTCCGTCGACAGCGTCGACACGCGGGTGATGAGAAGACTCTGGCCGACGCCGGGCACGGTGAGTTCGGTATCGAGGGCCGCCGCTGCCGCGGCGAAAGCCGGTACCCCCGGCACGATTTCGGTATCGATACCCAGACGTCTGAGCTCACGATGTTGCTCGGTGAATGCCGAGTACAGCGAGATGTCGCCGGAATGCAGGCGTGCGACGTCGCCACCGGACGCGTGTGCCTCGACGATGTGCCCGACGATTGCGTCGAGTGGCATCCGAGCCGTGTCGATCAGGGTGGCGTCGGCGGGACACAGGTCGAGAAGTTCCTGCGGGACAAGCGATCCGGCATAGAGGCAGGTGGCGCATTCACCCAGGATGCGGGCGCCACGCAGGGTGATGAGGTCGGGTGCGCCCGGTCCCGCACCGATGAAATAGACGGTCACGACTCATCGTCCGTTCGTGTGACGACCCACTGCACGATCGGGAGTGCGGGGCGCCATGTGGTCATGGAGCCGAGCGGTTCGACGGTTTCAATGGAGAATCGTCGAAGGGTTCCACCGACGCGGCGGTGCCAGTCGACGAGCAGTGACTGGGTTTCGACCGTGACAGCGTTCGCGACGAGGCGCCCATCTGGGAGCAGCGCGTGCCACGAGGCGGTCAGAACCTCGTCGTCGAGCCCTCCCCCGATGAAGATCGCGTCCGGATCCGGTGCGCGGCGCAGTGATTCGGGCGAGGCGCCCAGCACGGTCAGCGACCCCGCCACACCGTGCCGGGCGGCGTTGCGTCCGAGTCGCGCGGCACGAACGCGGTCACGTTCGAATGCGATGGCGCTCCCGTCGGAGTCTGCGCGCAACCACTCGATCGCTACGCTCCCCGACCCGGATCCGATATCCCACAGGAGCGCTCGCCCACCTGGTGCGAGGGCCGCGACGGTCAGCGCTCGTACCGCCGACTTGGTGAGTTGGCCATCATGCTCGTAGGCGTCGTCGGGTAGCCCTGGTAGGCGTGTCGTCCTGGGTCCGACACAATCGATGGCGACGATGTTGAGCGCATCGTGGGGTTGAGGTCGATACAAGCGCGCAACAGTCTCGACGATCCGTTGTCGTGGACCACCGAGTTGTTCGAGAACCGTCATCCTCGACCAGCCGAACCCGTTGCGCACCAGCACCTCGGCGATCGCGGCGGGTGTCTGTGATCCCCTGCTGAGCACGAGAATCCGACGGCCGTCGGTCAACGCGGGCACCACGACGTCGGCGTCGTCGCGCAGCGTGCTGATCACCTGTGTGCGGGACAGGTCCCACCCTAGTTCGGCGCAGGCGAGACTCGCCGACGACACGGTGGGGACCACTCGAACCCGGTTGCGCCCCACGGCATTGACAATCGTGGAGCCGACACCGTGGAACATCGGATCGCCGCTGGCCAGTACGTGCACCGCGGAGTGAGAAGTGGCGGACAACACCTGCTGCAGGTGCTCGGACATCGGCGAATGCCATGCCACCGTCGTCGCGTCGAGGTCGGGAAGGAGTTCGAGTTGGCGTGTCGACCCGTATATGACTGTGGCGCTGCGTAATTCGTCTCGTGCACGGTCGGTCAGTCCTGCCCACCCGTCGGCGCCGATCCCGACGACGACGAACTCCGATGTGTCCGTCGCCGCGGCCGTCATCGGGGCAACCTGCGCCAGATCGCCCGCGGTACGAACTGCATCGCGAATCCGACGAAGCGCAGTGGTCCGGGAATCCACACCTCCCAACGACCGCGGTGGTACGCCCGTGCCACCGCGTCGGCCACCTGCTCGGCGTCGACCGACATGGGCGCGGGCTTGGTCCCGGAGGCCATGAGGTCTGCTGTCATGTTGCCGACCACGAAACCCGGTCGGGCGAGCAGCAACCGGACGCCCGATCCGTGGAGTGCGTCCGACAACCCACTGGCGAAACCGTCGAGTCCGGCTTTCGCCGACCCGTACACGTAGTTGCCACGACGTACCCGCACACCGGCGATCGACGAGAAGACGATCATGGTGCCCGACCCCTGTCGCCGCAGTGCGTTGGCCAGCGGCGTCAGGACGCTGATCTGACCGACGTAGTCGGTCTGCGCGATCTGCAACGCGTGCGCGACGTCGGTTTCGGCGCGGTGCTGATCGCCGAGAATGCCGAACGCGATGATCGCCGCGCCGATCGGTCCGTGATCGGCTGTGATCGTCTCGATGAGCGACGAGTGTGTCTGCGTTGCATCGGCGTCGAACTCGACGGTGATGACGTTGGCGGCGCCCGCCGCGCGCATCGCGGCCATCTCCTCGTCGAGGTCGTCGGACCGACGCGCGGCAAGGACGACGCTCCGGCCTGCGACGAGCCTCTTCGCGAGGGCGATCCCGATCTCGCTGCGTCCACCGAAGAGGACAACGGTTCCCTGGTCGTCGTGTGAGTTGCTCCGCGCCATGACAGGCAGTATTCCACCGGCGGACAGGCAGCCGACAGCGGCGCCACCGCGGTGGCTATCGTTGGCGCCATGCCGCGTACTCCGGAATACCTCGGTTCCGCTGCGCTCGACTTCTTGGGCGAGCGACACCTTGCGTCACTCGCGACGCTCCGACCCGACGGCACGCCACACGTCGTTGCCGTCGGATTCACGTATGACCCCGACAGCGGGCTCGCTCGGGTGATCACTCGTGAGGGCAGCCAAAAGGTGCGCAACGCCGAGCGCGGCGGCTATGCCGCGGTGACCAACGTCGACGGTCCGCGGTGGCTGACGCTGGAGGGCCCCGCGACCGTTCACCGCGATCGCGACCGCGTTGCGGAGGCCGAACGGCGCTACGCCCAGCGATATCGGGAGCCGAAACCGAATCCCGAGCGCGTCGTCATCGAGATCGACGTGCAGCGTGTGCTCGGGTCGCACTCGCTGCTCGATTGATCGTCACCCCTTCCCGTGGGGCCTGGGTTTACAACACCACCAACTCGTGCGGGCGCACATTGACCGGTTCGCATCCGTCGTCGGTCACGATGACGATGTCTTCGATCCGCGCGCCCCACTGCCCCGGGAAGTACACGCCCGGTTCGATCGAGAACGCCATCCCGGCCTCGAGGACGAGATCGTTGCCACTGACGATGTAGGGCTCCTCGTGAACAGACAGGCCGATGCCGTGGCCGGTTCGGTGGATGAAGTTCTCGCCGAATCCAGCGTCGACGAGTACCTCGCGCGCGGCGGCGTCGACCTTTTCCGCAGTCACTCCGGGGCGTACGGCGGCAACAGCGGTCCGCTGAGCGAGCTCGAGTGCGGCATACGCTCGTGCTCTGTCGTCGTTCGGTTGGGCGAAGCAGTACGTCCGCGTGGAATCGGAGTTGTAGCCCGGTTCGACAGGTCCCCCGATGTCGATCACGACGATGTCGTCGGCTTGAATCACCCGCTCGGACTGCTCGTGGTGCGGGTCGGCGCCGTTCGGACCCGACCCGACAATGATGAATTCCGGCGCGGTGTGCCCCTCGGCCACGATCGCCTCGCCGATATCGGCGGCGACGTCGGCTTCCGTGCGTCCCGGACGCAGCCACTCACCCATGCGTGCGTGTACCCGGTCGATCGCGGCGCCTGCGCGTCGAAGGGCCTCGACCTCGTTGTCGTCCTTGATCATTCGCATCTGGCGGAGCACCGGCGTCGCGAGGACGGGGGTGGCTCCCAGACGATCTGCGATCGGCACCAGATGCAGCGCGGGCATCGACTCGGAGACCGCAACCGCAGCGGGAGTCGGCAATCCGGCGACCGCCAGCGCATGTGCGTCGTCGCCGTCGACCCAGTCGACGACGTCGATGTCGAGTTCGCTGACCGCGGAGTCGCGCACGGAGGCGAGCTCGAGTCGAGCAATCACCAGCCGAGGGGCGCCGGCAGCGGGGATCACCAAGGCCGTCAGACGCTCGAAGGTGTCGGCCCGCGAACCGGTGAGATAGCGCAGGTCGGGGCCGGGAGAAACGATGAGGGCGTCGAGTCCGGCTTTGCCGGTCAGCACGGCGGCCCGTGCAAGGCGACGGCGGTACACCTCGGCGTCGAAACGCTCTTCTGCAGTGGCGGTCACGAGTCGAAGCCTACGCGGATGGCAGAGTTGAGACATGCCAGGATCCGTGATGTTGCTCGACGGCGCAAGCCTGTGGTTCCGCTCGTTTCACGCTCTGCCCGAGAAGCTCACCGCGGCCGACGGACGGCCCGTGAACGCGGTCCGTGGATTCGTCGACACGATCGCCTCGCTGGTGTCCCAACACCATCCGACGCGTCTCGTCGTGTGCCTCGACCTCGATTGGCGGCCCGCGTTTCGTACGGATTTGTTGCCGTCTTACAAGGCTCACCGGGTGGCGCAAGAGGCGCCGCATTCCGGCGATGCAGGTCGAGAAGAGCCCGACATCGAAGAGGTTCCCGACACCCTCACGCCGCAGGTCGACATGATCCTCGATGTGTTGGCCGCCGCGGGACTCACGACATCGGGAGCGGCTGGGTGCGAAGCCGATGACGTCATCGGCACACTCGCAGCGACCGAGGCTGACGACGACGTGATCGTCGTCAGCGGCGACCGCGATCTGCTGCAGGTCGTGGCCGACGACCCGGTGCCGGTGCGGGTGCTCTACGTCGGACGCGGGCTGGCGAAAGCCGAGCTGATGGGGCCTGCAGAGGTTTCCGACCGATACGGGGTGCCCGTCGAGCGCGCGGGCACCGCCTACGCGGAGATGTCGATGCTGCGCGGCGACCCGTCGGATGGTCTGCCCGGCGTCGCGGGGATCGGCGACAAGACCGCCGCGAAACTGATCACCACCTACGGCGACCTCGACGCACTCGAGGCTGCCGCCGACGACCCCTCGTCGACGCTCACTCCGCGCGTGCGGTCAGCACTGCGTGACTCCACGGACTACCTCCGTGCCGCGCGCACCGTGGTCACTGTCCGCACCGACGCACCGACGGTGGAGAGCATCGACGACGATCACCTGCCGTCGGCGCCCGCCGATCCCGAGCGACTCGCCGACCTCATCGACGAACTGCGTATCGGTACCTCGGTGGGAAGGCTCGCCGATGCGCTCGGGTGGGAGTTGGTCTCGCGCTGATCAGCTCGTGGGACGCGACACCTCATACTTGCCGTCGTCGTCGAGGATCGTGACCTTGACCTGCTGTTTCTGGCCTCCAACGGTGACCGAGCAGCTGAACGAATTGCCCTTCTTCACGCTCTGACCCGACGGGCACGACACGTTCGAGACATCGGTCGCCTGGTAGTCCTTGGTCAGCACCTGCTTCACGCCGTCCTGAACCGCATTCTGGTCGAGCGACTTCGGTGCCCACCCCGGCCAGGCGAACGCGGTGATGAGCAGGATCGCGGCAATGACGACCACGGCTCCGACACCGCCGAAGAGGCCCACGCGCTTGTTTTTCGACGACCCCGACGCGACCGACATCGCCGAGAACTGGTCCCCTTGCTGGCCGGGCTGACCGAACTGGCCCGGCTGGGTTGCCGCCTCACCCGCGGCGCCTGCCTGCCCGTACTGCCCCGGCTGGCCGTACTGACCGGGCTGACCGTACTGGGGTGCCTGACCGTACTGGCCCGGCTGCTGTGGCTGGCCGTACTGGGGCGGCTGTCCGTACGCGGGCTGGCTTGCCTGGCCGTACTGGGGAGGTTGCCCGTACTGGCCCGGCTGCTGCAGTTGACCGTACTGGGGAGGTTGCCCGTACTGGGGCTGGCCTGCCTGGCCGTACTGAGGTGCCTGACCGTACTGGCCCTGCTGCGGGGGCTGGCCGTACTGGGGCGGCTGCCCGTACTGACCCGGCTGCTGCGGTTGGCCGTACTGGGGAGGTTGCCCGTACTGGGGCGGCTGTCCGTACTCGGGCGGTTGCGGGGAGTTCTGCCCCTGCCGGCTGTCCTCGCGCGGCTGATCACCGGTCGAGGACTGGTCACCGGCGTTGCTGGGATCGTACGGATGGCTCATGCGTCTCTCTCTCGATCGGCCCGGCAGTGGCGCACCGGTGTGCAATGTCGAACGGTCACGGTATCGCGGCGTGACGCACTCTCCCCTGCCGTCGTCGCCGACCGATATGCGAAGTGAAGGTTACCCCAGCAAACTGGGGTCGTCGGTCAAGCGGTACACGACTCCCGATCACGTCAACCCGGCCGCGTACACCCACTACGTCAACCGAGTTCGGCAGCGACAACACCGCGTCTGATCGCTCCGACCGCCGCGCGCGCCGAACGGGCGAGCGGAGCGTCGTCGCCGACGCCGAGTCGGACCTGTTCGAGCAGGTCGACGACCTGCCGGTTCCAGCGAACGAAGTCGCCGGGCGAGAGCAGCGTGCCGCGTTCGCCCGCAGCGGCCAACGACTCGGTCAGTGATCGACCCGACGCCCAGAGCGACACCGCGACAGAGAAACCGGTGTCCGGCTCGCGTGTCGGCGACACCCCATGACGCCGCTCGACGTCGGTGACCTGACGCCATATGTCGAGGGTCTCGGCGATCGCGGTCCGCAACTCGACGTTTCCGGACATCGCGTCGGCGCCTGCATGGCTGTCGCGACGCGACTCGAACACCATCGCGGCGATAACCGCAGCAAGTTGCGGCGGTCCGAGCCTGTCCCAGATTCCGGCGCGGATGCACTCGGTCACGAGGAGATCGCTCTCGCTGTAGATGCGACTGAGGAGCTGACCGGTGGGTGTCACCACCACCTCACCACGCTCCTTCTCGACGTACCCGAGTTCGGTGAGCACCCCGACGATTCTGTCGAAGGTCACGCCGAGTGTTGATGTGCGCTCGCTGATCGAGCGTTCCGCGGACACGATGTCCCGTACGAGCCGGTTTCGTTGCTCGGCGAGTCGGAACAGGTCGTCGCCGTTGTCGAGCTGATGAGCGGGGTGGGCGCGCAGTTGATGGCGCATCCGTGCCAGCTCTGTGTCGTCTGCCGCCAGCGCCCGCTTCTTCTGGCGTCCCCGCGGCATTTCGATCCCGGTCGACCGCAGTGCCGACGCCAGGTCGCGTCGACCTCGTCCTGTCCTGCGGTCGGGGTTCTTGGGTAGCCGCATATGACCGAGAACCTCGGGCGGATTCACGAAATCGCGTGTACCCACGCGGCCGCACCAGGCGTCCTCGCTGAGAACGAGCGGCTTGGGATCTGCGGGCTGACTCGCGGCCTCGAGCACCACGGCGAGTCCGCGGTGGCGCCCCGATGACACACCGATGACATGTCCGCGTTTGAGTCCGGCGAGGTCGGCGACCGTCGACTCCTGCGTCGCCACCCGACTGCGGAACTTGAGATCACGCTCCCGTCTGCGAATCTCCTCGCGCAGCGTCACGTAACCGAGGAAGCCTCGATACGAGTCGGATCCGTCGGCCGTGCTGTCGGCTGGATCGCCGTCGTCGAGTGCGGTGATGGTGCCGGGTTCGATGCCGCGTTTGTCGGCGGCTCCCGCGAGCTCGACGTCGAGTTTGCGCAGTCGGCGGTACATGTCGTCGACCTTGCGGGATTGTCCGACGACGGAGCGGTCGGCCTGGAACTGCGCGAACGACCTGTTCAGCAGCTCACGTGATCCCGCGAGTCCTCGACGGCCGATCAGGTTGACCGCCATGTTGTATTCGGGCGCGAATGAGCTGCGCAGCGGGAACGTGCGTGCCCCTGCCAGGCCCGCAACCTGTTCGGGAACCAGCTCGGGCGTCCACACGACAACGGCGTGGCCCTCGACGTCGATGCCCCTACGACCGGCGCGTCCGGTGAGTTGGGTGAACTCGCCAGGTGTCAGATCGACGTGTGACTCTCCGTTGAACTTCACCAGACGTTCGAGAACCACCGACCGGGCAGGCATGTTGATACCGAGCGCGAGGGTTTCGGTGGCGAACACCATCCGCACGAGCCCTCGGACGAACAGTTCCTCCACCGTGTGACGGAACGTCGGGAGGAGGCCGGCGTGATGAGCGGCGAACCCACGCTGCAATCCCGCACGCCACTCGTCGACGCCGAGTACGTCGGCATCTCCGGGGGCGATCTCGGTGAGATGGCGGTCGATGACTTCGTCGACGGCACTCGACTCCTCGGGCGTCAGCAACGACAGTCCCGACCGCAGACATTGGGCCAAGGCGGCGTCGCACCCCACCCTCGAGAAGATGAATCCGATTGCGGGCAGCAGGCCCTCGCGATCAAGGCGAGCAACGAGTTGCGGACGCGAGAGGGCGCCCGGTCCCCTGCCGCGCGTCGACCGCGGTCGTCCACGACCGGAACGTCGATCGTGCCCACGACCGCTGTCGCGCTCGTCGGCCAATAGCATCCGGTGTCGGATGTAGCGTTTGAGTTCGGGGTTGACCTGGGGCTTGCCGCCGTCGCGGTGAGAATCGAACAGGTCGAACATACGCGAGCCGACGAGCATGTGCTGCTGGAGAGGCACCGGTCGATGTTCGTCGACGATGACGGTGACCTCGCCCCGTACGGTCTGAATCCAGTCGCCGAACTCCTCGGCATTACTGACCGTCGCCGACAAGCTCACCACTCGCACCGACGGATCGAGCCCGAGAATGACCTCCTCCCAGACCGCGCCGCGAAAACGATCGGCGAGGAAGTGCACCTCATCCATCACCACATGCGAGAGTCCCTGTAGTGCAGGTGAATTCGCATAGATCATGTTGCGGACGACCTCGGTGGTCATCACCACCACCGGGGCGTCGGAGTTGATCGAGCTGTCGCCGGTGAGGAGCCCGACATTCTGTCTGCCGTGAACGGCGACGAGATCGGCGTACTTCTGGTTGCTCAGCGCCTTGATCGGCGTCGTGTAGAAGCACTTGGTCCCGGCAGCCAACGCCAGATGCACCGCGAACTCGCCGACGATCGTCTTTCCTGCACCGGTCGGCGCACACACCAGCACTCCCTGACCGTCTTCGAGTGCGTGGCAGGCCAGTCGCTGGAACTCGTCGAGCTCGAATGAGAGGCTCGCCGCGAAGCGGTCGAATTCCGCGTGGTCAGTTGACATCGGTCTCAGTGGACATCGGAGTGAGGGACATCGGGGTCAGAGGACATCGTCGAAGGTCGAGGCGTCGCGCACCGAGGCGCGGCCCTGCGTGGCCATTCCCGACGACACCGACGTCGGCGCTCCGACCGTCGACGGTTGCGGACGCGGCGAGACATCGGGCAGTGGGCTCGCCTGGTCGTCTGGGATCGACGCCCAGTCGGGTGTGTTCCGATCGCGGCGCCGGTCGTTGAAGCGCGAGAACTGAATGGCCACCTCGAGCAGCACGGTCAGCGCGAGAGCAAGCGCAAGCATGGTGAACGGATCCTGGCCAGGAGTCACGATGGCCGCGAATACGAACAGGGCGAAGATCAATCCGCGACGCCATGCCTTGAGCCGCGGATAACGCAGTACACCCACGGTGTTCAGCGCGACGATCAGCAGAGGCAGCTCGAAGCTCACGCCGAAGATGATGAGCAGGTGGATCATGAAGCCGAAGTACTGATCGCCCGCCAGCGCGGTCACCTGGACATTGTTGCCGACGGTCAGCAGGAAGTGGAAAGCCTTCGCAACGACGAGGTATGCCAGCACAGCGCCGGCCACGAAGAGCACCGCGGCTGCCGTCACGAACGAGATCGCGTACTTGCGTTCCTTCTCCAGCAGACCGGGGGTGACGAATTGCCAGATCTGGTAGAGCCACACCGGGCAGGCGAGCACGACGCCCGCGGTCAGTGCGACCTTGAGTCGCAGCATGAACTGATCGAAGGGCCCTGTCGCCAGGAGGCGGCAGGAGTCGTCTGCGGTCAGGGTCGCGCGCGAGGATGCCGGTAGCGAACAGTAGGGCTCACGGAGCAGATCGCCGAGCGTCGGGAGTCCGAATATCCCGTAGGAGTACCAGACGAAGCCGAGGATCGTCGAGACGACGATCGCGGCCATCGAGATCAGCAGACGGGTACGCAGCTCGAACAGATGCTCCACCAACGGCATCGTGCCGTCGGGGTTGAGTTTGCGCCTGCGGTACCTCGGGTCGAATGGAATCCGCACTCAGGTGTCCCGGTGCGCGGCTACGCCGACTTCTTGGTCTGATCCGGGGTGGATTGCGCAGTGGTGCTCGCGTCGGAGGACGGGAGTTCACGCTGCGGTGTGGCTTCGTCGGGAGACGCCGTGGTCTTGGGAGGGGTCGAATCGCCCTCGCGCTGCATCTCCTGGACCTCGCTCTTGAAGATCCGCAGCGACTGACCGAGGCCACGCGCCGCGTCGGGAAGCTTCTTGGAGCCGAACAGCAGTAGCACGACCACCAGCACGATCAGCCAGTGCCACCACGACATTGCACCCATCAGGACTACCTTCCGCTTGTCTTCACAACGATCCTACCGCGACACTCAGCGATAGCGCGCTCGAGCTGCGTGTGCCGCATTGGTCACAGCGTCGTCGATCTCTCGATCGTCGACGACCCGCACGGTCCCGCCGAACCCCAGGAGGAATCGCGTCAACCACTCCGGTGAGCCGTACGCGAGTCGACCCCTGATCGGTTCATCGGTCTCCCGGGCGACGACCACGTCGTCGAGCGGATCGATCCGGTAGTAATCGAGAACCCAGGCCTGTTCGGGATCGATCTCGATCTCGACCGAGCGGTGGTCGGGGTCGTCGCCGAGAAGCACGGACTGCTGCGTGCCCGCCACGGATGCGGGCGGCGTCGACGGCTCGTCGCGCAGCTGCGCGGCCTCGATCCGGTCGAACCGGAACAGGCGCACGCCCTCGCTGCCTCGGCACCAGGCTTCGAGGTAGGTGTTGGAGTTCAGACCCTGCAGGCGTATCGGATCGACGATCCGCTGACTGACCGAATCGCGCGTCGCCGAGTAGTACGTGAGGTCGAGTGCTCGGCCTTCGGTCACCGCGCGCCGCACAGTCGCGTAGGTCGGGTTCTTCTCGTCGTCGTCGACCGACACCGTCGCGACCGCCGGAAGCGATTTTCCGACGGCTTGCTCGATCTTGGCGATGGCTCGCCGCGCGGCCTGCTGGTCGAGAACTCCGGCCATATCGACCAGTGCCTGCAGGGCCACCAGCAGCACGCTGGCCTCGGCGCCGGTCAACCTCAGCGGGCGGTCCATGCCCGCCGTGAATCCGACATCGACATAGCCTTCGGAGAACTCGAGCTCGATGAGGTCGTCCGGGTAATAACCCGGCAGTCCGCAGACGAAGAGCTGCTCCAGATCTTTGCGGAGTTGTGCAGGTGTAACCCCGAGGTCACTCGCGGCCTTCTCCATGGAGATGCCGCCGCGCGTCGAAAAGTACGGGACGAGCGCGAGAAGTCGGCTCAGGCGCCGCGATTGTGCGGTCGACATCAGGCGTTCACCCCGGCGATCCGGTCGAGACCCGCGACCACGAGGTCACGAAGTTCGGCCGGTTCTCGGACCACCGCGTCGGGGCCGACGGCCAGGATCATGCGGGCCAGCGTGCTCAGTGACCTGATCTCGATGACGAGGTCGTCGCCGTCCTCACCGTCGAAGACAGCGGGTGCGCTCGACGTCGCGAGACGTCGAAGCCCTGCCGCCCGGCCGCTCGCCACCCAGACATGTGCCGCGCGACCATCCGAACCGGTGGCGGAATCGACTGCGTCGGCGACGATCTGCTGCAGGTCGGTGTGTTCCGGACGGTGCACCACCCCGGCCGGGCCGGTGGCGGTGACGTCAGAAAGCCTGCTCAGTCGGAAGGTCCGTGTTGCCTCGCGACCACGGTCGTGGCCGACGACGTACCACCGACCCCGATGAGTCACCACGCCCCACGGTTCGAGCGTCCGGAGCTCTCCCGACGACGTCGCGCCCGCACGGTAGGTGAACGTGATGGCCTGGCCACCGTCGATCGCTGCCAGCGTTGGCGCGAGCGACTGCTCACCACCGAGGGAACGCTGCGATACAGCCGCAACTCCGATCTCGTCGTCGGCACGGACGTCGATTCCCGCTGCCTGGAGTTTGAGGACGGCGGTCTGCGAGATGGTCGAGACGTCGGAGTTGTCCCAGAGCGCTGCGGCCATCGCGATCGCCGCAGCCTCCTGCTCATCGAGCGTGATGTCGGGCAGTGAGTACGAGTCGGGATCGATGCGATATCCCTCGATCCCGCTCTCCGGCGAAGGACCGGTGACCAGAGGCACCCCGAGGTCGCGCAGATCGTTCTTGTCACGCTCGAACATCCGATTGAACGCCTCGTCGGAACGCTCCTGGTCGTGGTAGCCGGAGACGTTGCGGTGGATGTACTCAGCGGTGACGTATTGCTTGGTCGAGAGCAGACAGATCACCAGGTTGATCTGACGCTCGACTTTCGACGTAACCACGCCATGCAGCTTACGGCTACATGGATGCGATCAAGCGATCGACGCGCTCGTCGACGCTGCGGAACGGGTCCTTGCACAACACCGTGCGCTGAGCTTGGTCGTTGAGCTTCAGGTGGACCCAGTCGACGGTGAAGTCGCGACCGGCCTTCTGCGCCGCGGAGATGAAATCACCGCGCAACTTGGCCCTCGTCGTTTGAGGCGGCTCGTTGACAGCGGTCTTGATCGCCTCGTCCGTCGTCGCGCGTGTGACCAGACCCTTGCGCGAGAGGAGGTCGAAGACACCTCGTCCGCGCTTGATGTCGTGGTAGGCGAGGTCGAGTTGCGCGATCTTCGGATCTGACAACTCCATCGAGTACTTGTCCTGATAGCGCTGGAACAGCTTGCGCTTGATGACCCAGTCGATCTCGGTGTCGACCTTCGAGAAGTCGTCGGCCTCGACGGCGTCGAGCATGCGTCCCCACAGGTCGACCACCATGTCCATCTCCGGATCCGGCGCGCGATTGACCAGATGCTCGACGGCACGTGCGTGGTACTCGCGCTGGATCTCCAGTGCGGTGGCCTGCCGTCCGCCCGCGAGGCGGACCGGGCGCGTGCCCGTCGTGTCGTGGCTGACCTCGCGAATCGCTCGGATCGGGTTGTCGAGGGCGAAGTCGCGGAAAGCGACCCCTGCCTCGATCATCTCGAGCACGAGAGCCGCCGAGCCCACCTTGAGCAGGGTGGTCATCTCCGACATGTTGGAGTCGCCGACGATGACGTGGAGTCGGCGATACTTCTCGGCGTCGGCGTGGGGCTCGTCGCGCGTGTTGATGATCGGACGCGACCGCGTGGTCGCCGACGAGACGCCCTCCCAGATGTGCTCGGCACGCTGCGAGAGACAGAAGGTGGCGGCCTTTGGCGTTGCGAGCACCTTGCCCGCACCGCAGATCAACTGGCGGGTGACGAGGAACGGCAGCAGGACGTCGGAAATCCGGGAGAACTCCCCCGCTCGGACGACGAGATAGTTCTCGTGGCATCCGTACGAGTTCCCTGCCGAGTCGGTGTTGTTCTTGAACAGATAGATGTCGCCGCCGATACCTTCATCGGCGAGTCGCTGTTCGGCGTCGACCAGGAGATCCTCGAGTACCAGCTCACCGGCGCGGTCGTGGTTGATCAGCTGGATGAGGCTGTCGCACTCGGCCGTCGCGTACTCGGGGTGCGACCCCACATCGAGGTAGAGCCGCGCGCCGTTCTGCAGGAACACATTCGATGAGCGCCCCCACGACACGACCCGTCGGAACAGGTACCGCGCGACCTCGTCCGGACTCAGTCGGCGATGACCGTGGAAGGTGCAGGTGACACCGAATTCCGTCTCGATGCCCATGATTCGACGTTGCACTCTTCAACCCTACCCGCGGAATCCGGCGTCGACCGGTTGCACGATCAGGACGCGCCCGAATCGGTCGGGGCGTCGCCCGCCGCATCGCCGCTGTCGTCGGAAGGTGTCGATTCGCTCGACTCCGCAGCAGGTGCGGGCAGCAGGTCGGCCACCGCCGCGGCGGTCAGTCGTCGGAACGCGCGCCTGGGCCGATTGCGGTCGAGGATCGCGACCTCGAGATCGCCAGGACTCAGTTCGCGTGGCGCAGTTGGGGTTCCGTTCGACGCCTCAGTCGGAGTCGAGAGCGCGTCTACCGCGATCTTCAGGGCATCTGCCAGCGGCAGATCCGGCTCGTAGCTGTCCTTGAGCGCCGCCGAGATGGCGTCGGTGGCGCCGCCCATGACGATGAACCGGGTCTCGTCGGCGATCGAGCCGTCGTAGCTTATGCGGAACAACTGCGACGGCTTGGGCTTTCCGAAACGGGCGACCTCGGCCACGCACAACTCGACCTCGTACGGCTTGGGCTGCTCGGTGAATACAGAGCCCAACGCGTTTGCGTACGTGTTGGCCAACGAGAGCGCCGACACGTCGGCCCGATCGTACGAATAGCCACGCATGTCGGCGAGCTGGATACCTGCTTTGCGCAGACTCTCGAACTCGTTGTATTTGCCGACCGCGGCGAAGCCGATCCGATCGTAGATCTCGCTCGTCTTGCGCAGGGTGTTCGACGGATTCTCCGCGACGAAGAGCACACCGTCGGCGTAGGTCAGGATGACCACGCTGCGTCCACGGGCGATTCCCTTGCGCGCGAGATCCGAGCGATCGCGCATGATCTGCTCGGCACTTGCGTAATACGGGAAGGTCATCGCGGCGCCTCCTCATGCTCTGCAGCTCTGCGCTCGATGATCGCCCGGGCTGCCGCCTCGATGTCGGCGGGTGGAACCTCCTGCGCGCCTTCGGCACTCACGACGACGGCGGTCGGGAAGATCTTGCGGACGATGTCGGGACCGCCGGTCGCCGAATCGTCGTCGGCCGCGTCGTACAGCGATTCGACGGCGATAGCGAGCGCCGAGCCGGAGTCGAGATCGTGACGGTAGAGCTTCTTCAACGACGACTTCGCGAACACCGAACCGGAGCCGATGGCCTGGTAGCCGCCGAACTCCTCGTGGCGGTCACCGGCGACGTCGAAGGAGAAGATACGACCCCGCTCGGTCGGGCTGTCGTGGTCGATGTCGTAGCCGACGAGGAGTGGAATGGCGGCCAGCCCCTGCATCGCAGCGCCGAGGTTGCCACGCACCATCGAGGCAAGCCTGCTGACCTTGCCGTCGAGGGTCAGCGGAACACCCTCGATCTTTTCGTAGTGCTCGAGTTCGACGGTGAACAGGCGGACCATCTCGATGGCGATACCGGCCGTGCCCGCGATGCCCGCCGCCGAGTATTCGTCGGTGACGTAGACCTTCTGCACGTCGCGAGTCGCGATGATGTTGCCCATCGTGGCGCGTCGATCACCCGCGAGCACCACACCGCCGGGGAAGCTCACGGCAACGATCGTGGTGCCGTGTGGGATCTCGGAGGTGTCGGTGGTCGAGGTGAAGGTGCCCATGCGTTCAGCTCTCGCCTGTGGCAACTGGTCGGGTGCGTTGACCCGCAGATAGTCGGTGAACGACGAGATGTCGGCGCCGAATGTGGGGTGGGAACTTCTGGTGGGACCGGACGGGGACAGTGAACCGAACGTCTCGCTCACTGGCCGCCCTTCTGCACGTACGCGCGCACGAAGTCTTCTGCGTTCTCTTCGAGCACGTCATCGATCTCGTCGAGGAGGTCATCGGTGTCCTCGGCGAGCTTCTCACGCCGTTCCTGGCCCGCACTGCCGTCGGAGCCGAGTTCGCCGTCGTCTCCACCGCCGCCGCGAGTGGTCTGTTCCTGCGCCATGTGCACTCCCTCGTTTCTGCCGAGGCTCCGCCTCGACGATGCCTGCACCCGTGGTCACCGCTCTTCGTCGTCGGCGACGAGGAGAGCTTCACCCCGCTCGTCGCTTCCTGCTGCATCGCGGTGCGGCGCAGACACTTCCAGCTCGTGAATCCACACTACCTGTGACGTGTACGAAAGGGCGGTTGAAACCAAGACGCGTCGAGAACCGATCAGGTGGTGAGTTGATCGACCAGCTCGGATGCCGAGTGCACGGAGTCGAGGAGTTTGCCGACGTGTGCCCTGCTTCCGCGTAGCGGTTCCAGCGTCGGAATCCGCACCAGCGAATCTCCGCCGAGGTCGAAGATCACCGAGTCCCAGCTCGCTGCGGCGACGTCGGCGCCGAACCGGCGCAGGCATTCGCCACGGAAGTATGCCCGGGTGTTCTCCGGAGGTTCGGTGATCGCGCGCGTCACATCGGCTTCGTCGACGAGCCGCTTCATCGAGCCGCGCGCCACGAGACGGTTATAGAGGCCCTTGTCGAGTCGGACGTCGGAGTACTGGAGGTCGATCAACTGCAGTCGCGGGGCCGACCAGCCGAGTCCCTCGCGTTGCCGGAACCCTTCCAGAATGCGGAGCTTTGCGGGCCAGTCGAGGATGTCGGCGCATTCCATCGGGTCGCGCTCGAGCCGATCGAGCACATCGGCCCAGGTGCTCAGCACGTCCATCGCGCGCGCGTCGTCGGAGTTCTCACGCTCGTGGAACTTCGTGCATCGTTCGAGGTATTCGCGCTGAAGTGCCAGCGCGGTGAGTTCGCGACCGTCGGTCAGCGCCACCGTCGCCTGCAGCGTCGGATCATGGCTGATCGCGTGTACCGCCGAGACGGGGCGCGCGAGTTCGATGTCCGAGAAGTCGACGCCGGCCTCGATGAGGTCGAGCACCAGCGACGTCGTGCCGACCTTGAGGTATGTCGCGGTCTCGGCGAGATTGGCGTCGCCGATGATCACGTGGAGCCTGCGGTAGCGCTCGGGATCGGCGTGCGGTTCGTCGCGGGTGTTGATGATCCCGCGCTTGAGCGTGGTCTCGAGTCCGACTTCTACCTCGATGTAGTCCGAGCGCTGCGAGAGCTGGTAGCCCGCTTCGTCGCCGGATTGCCCGATGCCGACGCGACCCGCGCCGGTGATGACCTGACGCGACGCGAAGAAGGTCGTGAGGCCCCCGATGACCGCGGTGAACGGCGTGTCGCGACTCATCAGGTAGTTCTCGTGGGTGCCGTACGACGCACCCTTTCCGTCGATGTTGTTCTTGTACAACTGCAGACGCGGCGCGCCGGGCACACTCGCGACGTGGCGGGCTGCCGCCTCCATCACCCGCTCGCCCGCCTTGTCCCAGATCACCGCATCGAGAGGATCGGTGACCTCGGGGGCCGAGTACTCGGGATGCGCATGGTCGACGTAGAGACGCGCCCCGTTGGTGAGGATCATGTTCGCGGCGCCGATCTCGTCGGCGTCGATGATGGGTGCTGGTCCGGTACCGCGCCCCAGATCGAATCCGCGGGCATCGCGCAGCGGTGATTCGACCTCGTAGTCCCAGCGCGTGCGCTTGGCGCGCGGCACCCCCGCTGCTGCGGCGTACGCGAGCACCGCCTGTGTCGACGTCATGATCGGATTCGCGGTCGGGTCGCCTGGCGCGGAGATCCCGTACTCGACCTCGGTGCCGATGATTCGCTGCATGGTATTGAGACTAGATGTCGGTCGGATGAAAGGTCGGACCCACCACCTCGCATCGGTCGCACCGGCGACGCTCGTGTGGGACCTTCTACACGTGAAAGCATTCCGCCGGTTCACCGTTCGGGTTCCGTTGCCCGCTCCCCTGTCCGATCTCGCCGTTCTCGCTCATAATCTCCGCTGGGTCTGGCATGCACCGACCCAGGATTTGTTTGCCACCGTCGACCCCGCCAGGTGGGAAGCGACCGGTGATCCGCTGCGGTTGCTCGCGGAGGTGTCGCCCGAGAGACTCACCGAGTTGTCCTCCGACACCGAGTTCCTCACGCGACTCACCGCGCTGCGTGCTGACCTCGACGAGTACTGCACATCGCCCCAGTGGTACGGCGATCGCGCGGCGTCGGGAGACCCCATGCCCGACGGAATCGCCTACTTCTCGATGGAATTCGGCATCTCCGAAGTGCTCCCGATCTACTCCGGCGGTCTTGGCATCCTCGCGGGCGACCACCTCAAGGCGGCGTCGGATCTCGGTCTTCCGTTGATCGGCGTCGGACTCTTCTATCGCTGCGGCTACTTCCGGCAGAGTCTTTCGCACGACGGGTGGCAGATCGAGCGGTACCCGGTGAACGATCCGGGTGCGTTACCGCTGGCGTTGCTGACCGACGCCGCCGAGAAGCCCGTGATCATCGAGATCTCGATGCCCGGCGGACGCACGCTGCACGCACAGGTGTGGGTGGCCACCGTCGGTCGAATCCCGTTGCTGCTCCTCGATTCCGACATCGCTGCCAACGACGACGAGCTGCGCGGCATCACCGACCGGCTCTACGGCGGCGATCAGGATCACCGCATCAAGCAGGAGATCCTGCTCGGAATCGGCGGGGTCCGTGCACTGCGCGAGTACGTCCGCATCGCCGAACGCGCACAGCCCACCGTCTTCCACATGAACGAGGGCCATGCCGGCTTCCTCGGTGTCGAGCGGGTCCGGGAACTCGTCGACTCCGCTGGACTCGACTTCGATTCGGCGGAGTCGGTCGTTCGAGCGTCGACGATCTTCACGACGCACACACCCGTCCCCGCCGGAATCGACCGCTTCCCCGACGATCTCGTGCGCTTCTACCTCGATCCGGGACCCGACGGAACGTCGCATCTGTTGCCAGGGCTGTCGGCGAGCACGGTTCTCGAACTCGGCGACGAATCCAATCGGGGTGTCTTCAACATGGCGCACATGGGTTTTCGCCTCGGTCAGCGATCCAATGGGGTGTCGCAACTGCACGGCGCGGTCAGTCGCGAGATGTTCTCCGACCTGTGGCCCGGATTCGACGCCGACGAGGTGCCGATCGGTGCGGTCACCAATGGCGTGCACGGACCGACCTGGGTCGCGCGCAGATGGCAGGACGTCAGCGGGGGCAACGAGGACGCCGCGCCCGCGGTCTACGAGGCCCTGCCCGCCGCAGACCTCTGGGCGGTCCGCTCGGAGTTGCGAGCGGGACTCGTCGACGAGGTCCGACGTCGCGCCTACGCGAGTGGCCGCGACCGCGACTTCACCGACGCCGAACTCGGTTGGACCGCAGATCTTTTCGACCCCAACTCGTTGACCATCGGCTTCGCGCGACGGGCGGCCACCTACAAGAGACTGACGCTGATGCTGCGTGACCCCGACCGGATGCGCCGGATCCTCACCGATCCGGAACGGCCGGTGCAGCTCGTCGTCGCGGGTAAGGCACATCCGGCCGACGACGGCGGCAAGGCGCTCATCCAGCAGATCGTGAAGTTCACCGAGGATCCCGAACTGCGCGACCGCATCGTCTTCCTTCCTGATTACGACATCTCGATGGCGCGACACATCTACGCGGGCTGCGACGTGTGGCTCAACAATCCGGTACGTCCCATGGAGGCGTGCGGAACGTCGGGGATGAAGTCGGCGCTCAACGGCGGGCTCAACCTGTCGATCCTCGACGGGTGGTGGGACGAGATGGCCGACGGCGAGAACGGTTGGGCGATCCCATCGGCCGAAGGCGTGAACGACGAGAATCGTCGCGACGACCTCGAGGCCGAGGCCTTGTACTCGCTGCTCGAGGAGACCGTCGTGCCGCTGTACTACTCACGCGAGAACGGCGTGCCGACGCGCTGGGTGGAGATGGTCCGCCACACTCTCGCGGTGCTCGGTCCCAAGGTGCTCGCGTCGCGCATGGTCCGCGACTACACGCTCGAACTTTATGTGCCCGCAGGGATTTCGTACCAACAGGCGTGCGCCGACGGGTACGCCTTGGCCACGTCGCTCGCCTCGTACCGCTCGACGCTCGCGTCGTCGTGGAAGTCGGTGGCGATCGCCGGGATCGACGAGTCGACGACGCCCGACGACGAGCTCGACCTGACGGCGCACGTCTCCCTCGGCGAACTCGCACCCGACGAGGTGACCGTGCAGGCCGTGCTCGGTCGGGTGACCGACGACGGCGACATCTACGACGCGGTGCACTCGCCGATGGAACCGGTGCCCGGGACAGATGCCTCCGGCCGAACGCGCTTCCGCGCGGCGGTCGCACCGTATCGATCGGGGGTGCTCGGCTACACCGCGCGTGTGCTGCCGCGGCATCCGCTGCTCACCGACGACGCCGAACTGGGCTTGGTGCGCTACCCGGCGGCGGCGGGTGAACCGCCCGCGATGCCCTCGTAAGCCCGAAACGCAACCGGGAAAAACACAACTGCGGCCGACCCATAACGGGTCGGCCGCAGATGTCTGTACCGAAGGCCTACAAGTACTGACCGGTGTTGGTCTCGGTGTCGATCGCACGGCTTGCACCGGAGCTCTTGCCGGTGACCAGCGTGCGGATGTAGACGATCCGCTCGCCCTTCTTGCCCGAGATACGCGCCCAGTCGTCTGGGTTGGTGGTGTTCGGCAGATCCTCGTTCTCGGCGAACTCGTCGAGGATCGAATCGAACAGGTGCTGCACCCGCAAACCGGGGGCGCCGGTCTCCAACTGCGACTTGATCGCGTACTTCTTCGCACGGTCGACGACGTTCTGGATCATCGCGCCGGAGTTGAAGTCCTTGAAGTACATGATCTCCTTGTCGCCGTTGGCGTAGGTGACCTCCAAGAACCTGTTCTCGTCACTCTCGGCGTACATCCGCTCGACGACCTTCTCGATCATCGTGTTGACGCATGCGGTGCGATCGCCGCCGAACTCGTTGAGATCGTCGGCGTGTACAGGTAGTTCCTCGACGAGGTACTTCGAGAAGATGTCGATCGCCGACTCGGCGTCGGGTCGCTCGATCTTGATCTTCACGTCGAGACGTCCTGGCCGCAGGATTGCCGGGTCGATCATGTCCTCGCGGTTGGACGCACCGATCACGATGACGTTCTCGAGGCCCTCCACACCGTCGATCTCGCTGAGTAGCTGTGGCACGACAGTGGTTTCGACGTCGGACGAGACGCCCGAGCCGCGGGTACGGAAGATCGAGTCCATCTCGTCGAAGAAGACGATGACGGGTGTGCCCTCCGACGCCTTCTCGCGTGCACGCTGGAAGATCAATCGGATGTGGCGCTCGGTCTCGCCGACGAACTTGTTGAGCAGCTCGGGACCCTTGATGTTCAGGAAGTACGACTTCGCTTCCTTGGCATCGTCGCCCCGCGCAGTCGCGATCTTCTTGGCAAGCGAGTTGGCGACGGCCTTGGCGATGAGCGTCTTACCGCAACCGGGAGGTCCGTAGAGCAGCACGCCCTTCGGCGGACGCAGCGCGTAATCGCGGAACAGATCCTTGTGCAGGAACGGCAGTTCGACGGCGTCGCGGATCTGCTCGATCTGCCTGCCGAGACCACCGATGTCCTCGTAACCGACGTCCGGCACCTCTTCGAGAACGAGATCCTCGACCTCGGCCTTGGGGACTCGCTCGAACGCGAAGCCCGCCTTGGTGTCGATCAGCAGCGAATCTCCGGGGCGCAGCTTGCGACGCTTACCGTCCTCACCGTCGACATCGCCGAGCAGTGGTTCGGCGAGCCACACGACCCGCTCCTCGTCGGCATGGCCGACGACCAGTGCGCGTTGACCGTCGCCGAGAACCTCGCGCAACGTGCTGATCTCACCGACCGAATCGAACTCGCATGCCTCGACAATGGTCAGCGCCTCGTTGAGACGCAGCGTCTGACCCTTGCTCAACACGTCGAGATCGATGTTGGGCGAGCAGGTCAGCCGCATCTTACGGCCCGATGTGAAGACATCGACGGTCTGGTCGGGGTAGATCTCGAGGAGTACGCCGTATCCACTCGGTGGCTGTCCGAGGCGGTCGACCTCTTCGCGAAGGGCGACGAGTTGCTGTCGCGCTTCTTTGAGGGTCTCGAGGAGCTTGGCATTGCGTGTCGTCAGGTTGTCGACCCGCTCCTGGAGGTCCGAAGCGTCTGCTTGGCGTCCGAAGGACGGACGGCCGGCTTCTGCGCGCAACGGGGGCGTGTAAGCAGGAGTGAATTGTTCCTCGGCGGAATTGCTCGAATGGCTCGCGGTCTCGTCTGCCACACTCTCACCGGAGGCTTCATGGCGATCAGATTCGGTCATTGCTGACTCCTCTCCCCGGCAACGACCCCAGTGGGTTGCGCCGTAACACCACGCTACCGGGAGGCAGCAAATATCGCCGCGCACCGCGCGATACGCGGTGTTGACGGCGTGTTAAATGTGAATCTTCCCAACGTACTCGCGGTGTTTCTCCGAGCGAACCGCGCTTTGTTCATACCTGCTGCGCTGTGCTCATCCCTTGGTCGGACGACGCTGCGGGCGCAGCGTCGTGACGCCGTCGGCCAGGCGTCGTGCGGTGATGAGAAAGGCCGTGTGTCCTTGCATTTTGTGTTCGGGGCGCACCGCGAGACCCACAGCGCTCCAGTCACGGACGAGCGATTCCCACGCGTGCGGCTCGGTCCAGCACTCTTGTTCACGAAGCGCTTCGACGACCCGCGAGAGTTGCGTGACCGTTGCCACATACACGGTCAAAACCCCGCCTGGTTTCGATACCGTTCGAACGACATCAAGGGTTTCCCACGGCGCGAGCATGTCGAGGATGACGCGATCGAATCGCTCATTTGTATCGATCTCGACGAGGTCGGCGACGGTCAGCGACCAGTTGGCGGGCGTCCCGCCGAAGAACGTCTCGACGTTGCGACGGGCGTAGTCGGCGTGATCCTCGCGGATCTCGTACGACACGACTTCGCCCTCTGACCCGACGGCGCGCAGCAGCGAGCAGGTCAGGGCGCCGGAGCCGGCGCCAGCCTCGAGAACCCGTGCACCCGGGAAGACGTCGCCTTCACTGACGATCTGCGCGGAATCCTTGGGATAGATGACCTGCGCACCGCGCGGCATCGACAGGACGAAGTCGACGAGCAGTGGTCGTAGAGCGAGGTACTCGGTGCCGCTGGTGGCGGAGACGATGCTGCCCTCGGGCGACCCGATCAGATCGTCGTGCGAGATGGCGCCACGGTGGGTGTGGAACTGTTTGCCCTCTTCGAGATTGACCGTGAACTTACGGCCCTTGGCGTCGGTGAGCTGGACCCTGTCGCCCACGACGAACACGCCACTCGACGCCATGTGTGTTTCCTCTCGAGACTGATGTGACGCATGTGACCGATGAGAAACATCCGAGGTCAGGGTGCGCATGTCGGGCGGCAGCAATGTCACTGCCGCGACCTACCCTGCCAAATGTGAGCATGACTGCGTACCCCGGGTCCTCCGCCGACACCATCGCCCAGAAGGACGGCGCGGCCGAACACCCAGCGACCTCGCCCGCCCAGGCCCCCGCGGCATCGTCGGCGCCGAGTACCGAAGCGAGCGGGCAGGAACATGGGCGGGGACTCGTTGGGCGGCCGCTTGCCCTGTCACCGTCGAGGGCCGCCGACTTCAAACAGTGCCCATTGCTCTACCGCTATCGCGCGATCGACCGGTTCCCGGAGACGCCGACGCAGGCGCAGACGCGCGGCACGGTCGTCCACGCGGCGCTGGAGAATCTGTTCGATCTGCCCGCCGAGCTCCGTACCCGCGAGTCTGCCGAATTCCTCGTCGAGGGCGCGTGGGCGGCGATGTGCGAAGCCGACCCGTCGCTGGGGGCGATCCTCGACGGCGACGACGACAAATTCGTCGAGAAGGCGATCAAGCTGATCGGCAACTACTACCGCCTCGAAAACCCCACCGCGTTCACACCGGAGTCCGTCGAAGAACATGTGGAGATCAAAAGCGACGACGTCCTGATGCGTGGCTTCATCGACAGAATCGACGTCGCGCCGACCGGCGAGATCCGGATCGTCGACTACAAGACCGGCCGCGCGCCCGGTGAAGGGTATGAGGCCAAAGCGCTGTTCCAGATGAAGTTCTATGCGTTGGCGATCCTACGAATCCGGGGTGTGGTGCCCCATCGGCTCCAGCTGATGTATCTCTCCGACGGTCAGGTGCTCAGTTACACGCCCGACCGCGACGAGCTCGAACGGTTCGGTCGTACCCTCTCGGCAATCTGGCAGGCGATCCGCGAAGCAGTCGCCTCCGGTGATTTCCGGCCTCGCCGGTCAGCACTGTGTCGGATGTGCGAACACAAGTCTCGGTGTCCTGAGTTCGGTGGCGAGATACCCGAGTACCCCGGTCCCCCGCCCGGATTCGTCGCCTGATCGCGCGACCGGTCAGCCCATCTCGCCCGAATCCTATTGCCTAAGCGGCATTTTCGGCCGCATGCCGACCGTGTCCGGTCATCGCATGCTTGCCGCCTTCCGACACCCCGCCTCCCGACACCCCTTCACGGGGCGCGTCGGGCTGTGAATCGGCCGCGTGTCGGGGTCCGCCTGACTGGAGTCCGTCTGACCGCGTCTGCGGAACCGTCGGTGCCTGCGACCCTGCCGGTGAGTTGGGCGCTGCTGGTGATGGAAGCACTGCTGGTGAGTGCTGCTCGGGTGGGCTCGCGCCCTCGGCCGGTTTGGTCAGCGGCAACGGGTTGGTGGTGTTCGGATCGAGAACGGGTGCCGACGCTGCGGGCGGCGGCGTGGTAGCCCGCTCGGGCGCGCGGTGGCGGCCCTTCGTTGGCGGCTGGGTATCGGTGAGATGTCGGTCGCCTACGGCCTCGTCGGTGTTCGTCGACAACGCGGCGGGAGCGGGCGCTGGGGTGTTCTCGACGGCGGCACGCGACGCCGAACCCGGCTCGTCCGTCGGTGCCGTGTGTGCGGCGGTCGGGTCGACGACGTCGACGGCCGCGTTCTGCACTCCCGGCGCCTGGAGCGGGTAGAACGCGTTGTTCACGCTGTCCCAGCGGGCCACGTCATCGTCGTCGAACGGGATGCCGAGGCGTGTGTTGATCAGTACCGCAAGCGCTGTCAGCGGATGGTGTTTCGGGGTGTAGACGAGGTAGGTGGTGTTGCCGTCCGCACTGTGCAGAACTGTCGGCTCCTCGCTGTAGTCGATGAGGTTGCCGTAGTTCTGTTCGCCGAGTCCGGTGTGGACCGTGAGGAAACCGGCAGCGTCGACGAGGAGTGAACTCACCGGTCGATTCCAGACCCATTGGAAGTTGGCAACGGGATCACCCACCACGATCACCGACGTGACCGGTAGATCGCCTGTCGCCTGCGGGTCGCGCGCCCCGTTGGACTCGGCACCCGCCAGCTCCATCAGCCCGGCCACTGCCGGGTGGTCGGCAGCCCATGCTTTCAGCCCCCAGGGGCTGCGCGGATCCGAGATGAGGAGGACGTAGGACTTGTCGACGTCGATCGCCGTACCGTCTGCGTTGTTGGCGACGGCCTGTTCGGCGGCGTTGCCGAGGGCTTCGGCACCCTGCGAAAAGCCGGTATAGACGACGGTCGGGTTCTCGCCCTGTTGCGTCGCGAAGGCGTGCATGGCCTTGAGGTTCTGCGCGACGGCGATGTCGCGCGACTCGTCGTAGGACGGCGCGAAGATCGGCAGTGAAGCTCCCGATCGTCCGCCAATGATGGGGCCGATCGCCTCGGGGTAGTCGATGATGTACGTCGGTCGATCCCCGGCACGGAAGTCCCTGATCCGTGGATACAGAGTTCCGTCGTCGGTACCCGGGGTGACGACGATCAGAACATCGCCATTGTGCGCTCCGATCGCCGTACTCAACCAGTCCGGACCTGTGCCGTCGTCGGGGTCGGCCGGGCGGAACACGCCATCGGCCGCGAGGCCGTTGACGGTGTCCTGGGTTGCCGCAACGGAAGGTACGCCCGCGTGCGCGGTTGCCGACGAGAGGGCGAGGGGAACAACGGCTCCCACACAGAGCGCGCAACCGACGGCAGCACCGCCGAACGACTTCCGGAGTCGGTACACAGGCAACCTCGTGAGTCGGTGCCGCCGTGCAGTTGGCAGCAGGGATGTCCGTGACCGAATATTGCGATCTCAATAGTCGACATAACTGTCACGAACAGAGCTGAGTCTGGTCGTTTAACCAGATCGACGCCATGCGCACGTTGAGAATTAGTCTGAACGCAGTAATGAAAGCGTCTGATCGGATGACACCGACCTGGTCGGGGACGTGTGGTCCATGTGATCTAGGGTCGAGCCGTGGAGAGTTGCTACTACGAGCGCGTCGACGACATCCCGAACTCCGACGACGATGCTGACGATTTCGAGTACTTCTCGCCGACGGCCGCCACCCTGAGTGTGTGGGCCTCAGACATCCAGCACGGAGGACCCCCGGCGGGGCTGTTGATGCGCAGTCTTCTGCGCTGTGCGCCGGATCCCACACAGGAGTTCACGCGGGTGACCACCGAGATCCTCGGGCCCATCGGTCTGGGGCTCAACCGGGTGCGGGCCAGAGTGGTTCGTCCCGGACAACAGATCGCGCTCATCGAAGCCGATCTGGAGGTCAGGCAACCGGGCGGTAGGTACCGCCTGGCAGCGCAAAGTGTCGGTTGGCGCATGCGCACAACGGATTCGACCACGATCACACGCGCACCGCGCGAACCACTGCCGTCCCCGGAGACGCTGCCCGTGGTTCGCGGTGTGACCGGTGACAGTGACCTGGGCGTCGACTGGGGCACCGTCGGGTTCATCGGCACGACCGACACCGCAGCGACTCCGGGATTGCACGGCCAGACACCCGCGGTATGGATCAAGCCGTCGATTGACCTGGTAGAAGGCGAGACCATGTCGAATCTGGAGTCCGTCTTCACCGTTCTCGACGTGGCGAACGGGCTCGGCACGACGCTGCGACCGGACGAGTGGACGTGGATGAACACGGACACCACGGTGCACCTCGTCGGCCAGCCGACGACGCCCTGGTTGGGCATCGACGCCGACATGGCCGCAGGCAGGCACGGCTACGGCGCCACGTTCGCCGATCTCTACGACGTCGACGGGTTCTTGGGCCGCTCCGCCCAAACCGTTCTGCTCGGTCCGCGCTGACCGTCCGACGAAGCCGGCTCGACCGACGTCAGAAGCGGCAGGATCGGATGTCCGACGCGAGGATCGCGCGCGCACCCAGCTCCGAGAGCTCGTCCATCAGGTTCTGGTGATCGCGACGCGGCACCATTGCGCGCACGGCCGCCCACTCGGGGTCGGCCATCGGAGCGACCGTCGGCGATTCGAGGCCGGGAGTGATGGCGGTCGCCTGCTCCAACAGTGATCGAGGGCAGTCGTAGTCGATCATCACGTACTGCTGTCCGAACACGACGCCCTGCACTCGTTTGATGAACTGCGTTGCGCGCTTGTCGGGGTCGACGCCCGCGCGGCTGATCAGGACCCCTTCGGAGTCGCAGAGCGACTCGCCGAACGCCTCCAGGCCGTGCTGGCGCAGGGTCCGTCCGGAGCCCACGACGTCGGCGATCGCGTCGGCGACCCCGAGCTGGATCGAGATCTCGACCGCGCCGTCGAGGCGGATGATCTCGGCAGTCATCCCCCGCGACGCGAGGTCGTCGCGCACCAGGTTCGGATACGACGTCGCGATGCGCTTACCGCCCAGATCGTCGACGCTCCACTTCTGACCTGCGGGAGCTGCATAGCGGAAGGTCGAGGACCCGAAGCCCATCGCGAGCTCCTCGTCGACCTGGGCACCAGAGTCGCGAGCGAGATCACGCCCGGTGATGCCGAGATCGAGCGTGCCCGCGCCGACGTAGATGGCGACGTCTTTGGGTCGGAGGAAGAAGAACTCGACGTCGTTGTTGATGTCGAGGACGGTGAGATCCTTCGAGTCGGATCGTTTGCGGTAGCCCGCCTCGGCCAGCACGGCGGCTGCCGACTCGGAGAGGGCACCTTTGTTGGGGACTGCAACGCGCAGCATGGTCACTCCAGGGGATGTCGATGAATCGTCTGTGGTCTGTAGGTCGGGCGGGCCGGGACCGAATCGGTCACGGCCTACAGATGGCGGTAGACGTCCTCGAGTGAGAGGCCCCGTTTGATCATCATCACCTGCAGCCAGTAGAGAAGCTGGGAGATCTCCTCGCCGAGCGACTCGTCGGATTCGTATTCGGCGGCCAACCACACCTCGCCGGCCTCTTCGATGATCTTCTTGCCAAGTGTGTGCACGCCGGAGTCGAGTGCGGCGACGGTGCCACTACCTGCGGGACGTGTCGTCGCCTTGTCGGTCAGCTCCGCGAACAACTCATCGAAGGTCTTCACGGGTGTCGATTGTCCCATGCGCGCACATGGGATCGACTCACGGGATCCACTCACGGGATCGCCGAACGACTAGTCGTGCCGTGCGAGGTCGATGATCGTCAGTCCGTCGAGGCTGCGCCGAAAGCGGCGTCGGGGACCCGCCGGGACGTCGGCGGCCGACGGCACGACGATCGTCGTGCAACCTGCAGAGACCGCCGACTGCGTTCCGGTCGGCGAATCCTCCACGGCGACACACTGACTGGCTTCGACGCCGAGCAGCGTCGCCGCCCGTAAATAGGGATCGGGCGCCGGCTTGCCGTACTCCACCTCATCGCCGCACACGGTGACTGCGAAGAAGTGCGGGCCGATCGTGCCGAGAGCCTGATCGGTCAACTCGCGCACCGTATTGGTCACCAACGCCATGGGGATGCCCGCGTCGAAGATCGTCGTCAGCGCCTCGAATGCGCCGGGTCGCCACGGCAGATCGACGGAGAACAGCTGAGCGACCCGATCGAGCAGCCACCGCTCGTCGGCGGCGTAGTCACGCTCGTCGACGGGCACTCCGGAAGCGTCGAAGACCTTGGTCAGCGCGTCGGTCATGGAGTTGCCGAGTGTCGACTCACGGAGCTCCGGTGTCATCACGTAGCCGTGACGTTCGGAGAGTTCGGCGACGGCGATATCCCACAGTTTCTCGGAGTCGAGCAGCGTGCCGTCCATGTCCCAGAGGACCGCGGCCGGACGGGCTGGTTCTGTCGAGGTCGTCACCCGAGCATCATCGCCGATGCGGACAACGCGCAGCGAATCCGGTGATTCGGCTCACGTGGCCGCGTCGTCCTGCGCGGGGCGCGAGGCCGGGCGCCTGACGGTGTCGACGACGCTGATCACCAGTCCCAGCACGGCCGCGGCCATCAGGGAGGCGTAGACGGTCAGCGCGGTATCACCCCGGCCCGATGTGTAGCCACCGCTTCCGCCATGTCCATCCGGTCGACCCGGCCCGTGCTGTCCGCCGCGCCCACCCGATCGGCCCGGTCCGCCGGGACCAGCTTGTTGGCCGGCAGGTGGCTGCCCCGCCGCTTGTCCGGACGGCTGTCCCCCGGGTTGTCCGGAGGGCTGTCCGGCACCACCGCTGTTGCCGTGGAACTGCCTGGTCATGCCGTGACCCTGATCGCCGGACAGTGACGAGTGGTAGACGCCGATCGCCGACGCCTGGATCAGGACCGGCACCGCGATGAACCACAGCGGGAGGTAGAACGCGGCGATCACGCTGAGGATCTCGACGGCGTAGAAGTATCGGTCGTGCATCGCGGGCAAGAGGAACGGCACGATGGCAGCACTTGCCGTTGCCACGACGAGGATCGAGGCAGGTGTAACGGCTGGCTTCTTCCACAACGACCAGGCCAGGAACACCACGATCACCAGCGCGGCCAGCCCGATACCGAGACGTGCCAACCAGGTGGCGTCCCCCGAGATCGGAATGAGCTGATACAGGTTCGCCGCGCCGAGCGTGAGCTGCTTGTACGAGTCGGTCTGGTTCAGATACACCGAGAGCGCCGTCGACCACGACGCGCCCGCCAACACCGCGGGAATGTCGAGCAGCACGTAGACGGCCGGTATCGCCAGCAGGGCATACCAGGGGATTCGACGGCGAGCGAGCAACCACAACACCACGGGCAACACGAAGATCGCCTGCAGTTTGAAGCTGATCGCCAGGCCGAAGAACACACACGCGACCACGGAGTTCGACACGTACGGATTCCACGCACGCACATTCCACGCACGCACATTCCACGCAGACCGATTCCATGCGTGCGCCTGTCGACCAGAATCGCCCCCGGAAGTATCGCCCTGACGAGTATCGCTTCGTTGAGCGCGCAGCAGGAAGTAGATCCCGGCGACCACGCACGCGGTGTAGATGGCGTCGGCCTGACCCCACCAGGCGCTGTTCATGATCACCGACGGCAGGAGGAACACGACGCCAAAGGCCAACGCGCGCAACCAGAATCGATCGGTGCGCAGTGCGACGATCCGGTACGCCAAGCTTGCGAGCGCCACGTCGAAGATGATCGACAGCGCCTTGATGCCGATCAGTGACGGCACGTGCAGCACGGTGAGGAGCCAGATCAGATAGAGGTAGGGGTAGTTGTAGTCGGCGAACTGCTCACGAAACGCACCGAATCCCTGCTGGTCGAGAGTGTCGTACCAGCGGCTCAAGAAGTTCTGGTAGTCCATCGTCTGACGATCGAGGAAGTACCACCGCACACCTAGCCCTATCGCCAGCACGACGCCGAGAACGCACCAGCGCAGCCACCGGGGCACAGCGTCGCGCTGGGTCGGGTGAGGCGGGATCGGGGCGGGCTGCGCGGCTCCGGCGACGGGGATGCTCGAGTTTTCGGGCAGGTCTGCGGGAGTGAGAGTCGACGACACGGTGTCCACTGTGATCGGCGAGCCTGGGAAGTGGATGGACACAAGCTGTCCGGTTCTTCCCAGGTTCATTCACCCAGATTGATTCACGCCGCTTGATCAACCCCGTTCGATTCACCCCGGGCCGGCTCGTCCATGGTCAGATCGCCCCACGCAGAATCGTCGTAGTGTCGAATCGTCGTAGTGTCGAATCGTCGTAGTGTCGAATCGTCGTAGTGTCGAATCGTCGTAGTGTCGAATCGTCGTAGCGTCGAGGGGGCACGGACGTAGTCGAGCAGTCTCGGAGGACTCATGTCGAAGGTTTTCGTCTTCGGTCACCGCAACCCGGACACCGACGCCATCGCGTCGGCGCTCGCGATGGCGTATCTCGAGCGCACTCTCGACCCCTCAGTCGACGTAGAAGCCGTCGCCCTGGGCGAACCCGGCGTCGAAACCCGTTATGCGCTTGATCATTTCGGTGTCGACGCGCCGCGTGTCATCGAGCGGGCGCGACCGGAGGCCGACGGGGTGATTCTCGTCGACCACAACGAACGTCAGCAGAGCGTCGCCGATGTCGCCGACGTGACCGTTCACAAGGTGGTCGATCATCATCGGATCGCCAACTTCGAGACCGCTGCACCACTGTGGTTTCGCGCTGAGCCCGTCGGCTGCACCTGCACGATCCTTCACCGGATGTTCGGCGAGAACGATCTCACCCCACCGGCAGACCTCGCGGGGATGATGGTGTCTGCGATCGTCTCCGACACTCTTCTGTTGCACTCGCCGACCACCACCGACCTCGACCGGACAGCCGCACAGGCACTTGCCGAGCGCGCCGGCATCGACCTCGACCACTACGGCACCGACCTGCTCCGCGCCGGCTCCGACGTCGGCGACGCATCTGCGGCCGAACTCATCGACCGCGACGCCAAGAGCTACACCATGGGGTCGGCGACGGTCCGCGTCGCACAGATCAACACCGTCGACGTCGACAGTCTGCTCGCACGCCGCGACGAGTTCCTCGCCGCGATGAACGCCGAAGCGCGACAACAGGGATACGACCTGTTCCTGCTACTGCTCACCGACGTGCTGAAGGTCGACTCCGACCTTCTCGTCGTCGGGTCGCCTGTCGAGGCCGTCGAGAAGGCACTCGGCGTCACCGTTCGTGACGGCCACGCCAAGGCGCCAGGGATCGTCTCCAGGAAGAAGCAGATCGTCCCGCAGCTGACCGAGGTACTGCGCACCACGTGACGCGCAGGCTCAGACGTTGAAGTACTTGGCCTCCGGATGGTGTAGGACGAAGGCGTCCGTCGACTGCTCGGGATGAAGCTGCAACTCCTCCGAGAGTTCGACGCCGATGCGTTCCGGCTCAAGGAGTTTCATCATGGTGACGCGGTCCTCGAGATTCGGGCACGCGCCATAGCCGAACGAGAAACGTGCACCGCGGTACTCGAGGTCGAAGAAGCCTTGGGCAGCGTCGGGATCCTCAGAGCCGAATGACTTGTCCCCCACCGTCAGTTCGCTGCGCACCCGCTGGTGCCAGTACTCGGCCAGCGCCTCGGTCAACTGCACTCCGATGCCGTGGACTTCGAGGTAGTCGCGGTACGCGTCGTCGGCGAAGAGCTTGTTGGCGAAGTCGGCGATCGGCTGACCCATCGTGACGAGTTGGAACGGCAGCACGTCGACCTGTCCGGTGGCGATGGCGTCGTCGCGCGAGCGGATGAAGTCGGCGATGCACAGGAACTTCGGCCGCTGCTGGCGTGGGAACGAGAAGCTGTACCGCACAGGGGCATCCGGGCGAGGCTCGGTCAACACATGCACGGTGTCGCCCTCGCTGACCGCAGGGAAGTACCCGTACACCACGGCCGCGTGCTGCAGAATGCCCTCGGTCGACAACCGGTCGATCCAGTAGCGCAGCCGCGGACGACCCTCTGTTTCGACCAGCTCTTCGTACGACGGCCCGTCGCCGCCGCGTGCTCCACGCAGTCCCCACTGGCCCAGGAAGAGCGCACGCTCGTCGAGTAGTTGGCGGTACTCGGCAACTGGTACGCCCTTGATGATCCGAGTCCCCCAGAACGGCGGTGTCGGAACGTCGTTGTCGGCGGCCACATCCGAGCGTGCAGGTACCTCGATCGGAGTCTCCGCGGCCTTGCGCTTGGCGGCGATGCGTTTCGATCGTTCATGGCGTGCCTTGCGCTCGGCAGCCTTCTGTGCGGCAGCGATCGAGTCGGCGCTCTCGGGCACCGATCCCCCGCCGCGTTTGAGCGCCATGATGTCGTCCATCAGTCGCAGACCCTCGAAGGCGTCACGCGCATAATGCACGTCGCCCTCATAGGCTTCCGAGAGATCGTTCTCGACGTACGACCGCGTCAGCGCCGCGCCGCCGAGCAGGACGGGATAGTTGTCCGCCAACCCTCGGGCGTTGATCTCCTCGAGGTTCTCCTTCATGACGACCGTCGACTTCACCAGCAGCCCCGACATGCCGATCACGTCGGCACGCTTGTCCTCGGCCACCTCGAGGATCGTCGAGATCGGTTGCTTGATACCGATGTTCACGACCTCGTAGCCGTTGTTGCTCAGAATGATGTCGACGAGGTTCTTGCCGATGTCGTGGACGTCGCCCTTCACAGTGGCAAGAACGATGCGTCCCTTGCCGTCTTCTCCGGTCGCTTCCATGTGCGGTTCGAGATGTGCCACAGCGGTTTTCATGACCTCGGCCGACTGCAACACGAATGGCAGCTGCATCTGGCCGGAACCGAAGAGCTCGCCGACGGTCTTCATGCCGGACAGGAGTGTCTCGTTGATGATCTCCAGCGGGGGCTTCTGCGTCATCGCCTCGTCGAGGTCGGCCTCGAGTCCGTTGCGCTCGCCGTCGACGATGCGTCGCTCGAGTCGCTCGAACAGTGGAAGCCGATTCAGTTCTGCCGCACGGGTTTCGCGGGCCGACGCCGCCGAGACGCCCTCGAAGAGCTCCATGAGCTTTTGCAGCGGATCGTATCCGTCTCGTCGACGGTCGTAGATCAGATCGAGCGCCACGTCGCGCTGCTCGTCGGGGATGCGTGCCATCGGCAGGATCTTCGACGCGTGCACGATCGCGGTGTCGAGACCCGCCTGCACGCATTCGTGGAGGAAGACCGAGTTGAGCACTTGGCGCGCAGCGGGATTCAGGCCGAACGAGATGTTGGAGATACCCAGGGTGAAGTGCACCTCCGGATGTGCCTCGTGCAGCCGTCGGATGGCCTCGATGGTTTCGATGCCGTCCTTGCGGACCTCCTCCTGTCCCGTCGAGATCGGGAACGTCAGGGTGTCGAGGATGATGTCCTCTTCGGCGAGTCCCCAATTGTCGGTGATATCGGCGATGAGCCGCTCTGCCACACGGACTTTCCAGTCAGCGGTACGCGCCTGACCTTCTTCGTCGATCGTCAGTGCCACCACAGCGGCACCGTGTTCGACGGCGAGCCGCATGATCCGTGCGAATCGCGAATCGGGTCCGTCTCCGTCCTCGTAGTTGACGGAGTTGACCGCACACCGACCGCCGAGCGCCTCGAGTCCTGCGCGAATCACCTCGGGCTCGGTGGAGTCGAGCATGATCGGCAGCGTCGACGACGTCGCGAAACGGCTGGCGAGCGCAGTCATGTCCGCGGCTCCGTCGCGGCCGACGTAGTCGACGTTGAGGTCGAGCATGTGCGCACCGTCGCGGGTCTGGTCCTTGGCGATGTCGAGGCACTTCTGGTAGTCCTCGGCGAGCATCGCCTCGCGGAATGCCTTGGAGCCGTTGGAGTTGGTGCGCTCGCCGATCACCAGGAAGCTGGCGTCCTGGTCGAAGGGGACCGCGGTGTACAGCGACGACGTCTCCGACTCGTGCTGCGGGTTCCGCTGCGCCTTGGTCACGTCGGCGACCGCGGCCGCGACCTCACGGATGTGGTCGGGCGTCGTGCCGCAACAGCCACCGACGAAGGACAGGCCGAATTCACCGACGAACGTCGCCAGAGAGGACGCGAGCTCGTCGGGCTGCAACGGGTACACCGCGCCGTGGGGACCGAGCTCGGGAAGACCGGCGTTGGGCATGACCGAGACCGGGATGGTGGCGTGCCGCGACAGGTAGCGCAGATGCTCACTCATCTCGGCGGGCCCGGTGGCGCAGTTGAGTCCGATCATGTCGACGCCGAGCGGCTCGATGGCGGTCAGCGCCGCCCCGATCTCGGAACCGAGCAGCATGGTGCCCGTGGTCTCGACCGTCACGTGCGAGATGATCGGAATCCGACGCCCGAGCTGGGCCATCGCCCGCTTGGCAGCAAGCACGGCAGCCTTCACCTGCAGCAGATCCTGGGAGGTCTCCACAAGGATCGCGTCGGCGCCACCGTCGAGCATGCCTGCGACGCATTCGAAGTAGGCGTCGCGGATGGCCTCGAACGTGGTGTGGCCGAGGCTCGGCAGCTTTGTGCCGGGGCCGATGGACCCGAGGACGTAACGTCCGGTGCCATCACTCGACGGCCCCATCTCGTCGGCGACACCGCGGGCGATGGAGGTGCCCTTGAAGGACAGTTCGCGGATGCGGTCGGCGATGTCGTAGTCGCCGAGGTTCGAGAGGTTGCAGCCGAACGTGTTGGTCTCCACGGCATCGGCGCCGGCCTCGAAGTAGGCGCGGTGGATGTCGGCGAGAACGTCGGGGCGGGTGTCGTTGAGGATTTCGTTGCAACCCTCGAGGTTGTTGAAATCGTCGAGCGTCAGATCCGCGGCCTGCAACATGGTGCCCATCGCCCCATCGCCGATCAATACTCGACGCGACATGTCCGTGAGGAACGTCGTGTCGAAGTCGGTTGCGGTACGGGAGGGGTTGGACATGGTTCTCAGCGTAGTTCGCTCTCTTTTGTGATCAGGTCGTAGGCTGGTTCAGTGAACGCAGAGCAGTTGTCGAATCTTCCCCGGTTGCGCCGGCCGATCCTGCTGGCTGCCTTCGAGGGCTGGAACGACGCCGGAGACGCGGCCAGTAGCGCCGTCGAGCATCTCGCGCTGACCTGGGATGCGCAGCCCCTCGTCGATATCGACGCAGACGACTATTACGACTTCCAGGTCAATCGGCCCACGGTGAAGCAAATCGACGGAGTCACCCGCCGAATCGACTGGCCGACGACGTCGATCTCCTACTGCAGCCCCGAGGGAGCCGACCGTGACATCGTACTGGTGCGCGGAATCGAACCCAACATGCGCTGGCGTGCGTTCTGCGCCGAGATCGTCGACCTCGCGCATGAGTTGGGCGTCGAGACGACAGTGATGCTCGGCGCGCTACTCGCCGACACCCCTCACACCCGTCCGGTGCCGGTGACCGGGAGCGCCTACAGCAGCGAAGCGGCCGAGCGCTACAACCTCGCCGAAAACCGCTACGAGGGCCCGACCGGGATCACCGGTGTGCTGCAGGATCTGTTCGTGCAGGCAGGGCTGCCCGCGGTGTCATTCTGGGCCGCGGTCCCGCACTACGTGTCGACGCCGCCCAACCCCAAGGCGACGGTCGCGCTGCTCAACAGGGTCGAGGAGGTCCTCGACATCGAGGTACCGCTCGGCACGCTGCCCGAGCAGGCCGAGGAATGGGAGCAGGCCGTCACCGAGATGACCGAGGACGACGAGGAGATCGCCGACTACGTCCGAGGCCTCGAGGAGCGTGGCGACGCCGAACTCGACACCGACGAGGCGATGGCCAAGATCGACGGCGACGCGTTGGCAGCGGAATTCGAGCGCTATCTCAAGCGGCGTCGACCCGGCCCGTTCGGAAGCTGAGCCGCAACGACCGCTCGCCGCGTCAGGTGTCGGCGTTCAGTCGATGCGTTCGATGGAGACGACCGGCGTCGTGATTCGCCAGGTCCGTACGTCCGGGTCGTCGGCGGCGCGAACCCAGAACTGCGCTGATTCGCCCACGCGGCATGACTTCACGCCGAGAAGCGGGATGTCTTCGGAGTCGCGTCGCAGTCTGCTGACCGCCCACTCCTCGCTGTCGGTGCCACCCACTCCCGGAGCCCGCAGCAGAGTCATGTCGTTGAAGTCGAGCAGATACGTCGAGGTCCGTGTGATCACGGTGTACACGCCGGATTCGGTGTTGGGTCGGATCTCCTGAACGCGGGCCACCCGGAGAACTCTACTAAGCTGCGCCGCCGACGTACGAATCGAGTCGGATCATCGTGTCGCGTGGCTCAATTCGACGCCGAGCAGCGCTTCGACGGCCGAAGCGAGATCGCCCGGGGCCGTCGTCGACTGTCCGATTCCCTGCTCGACGTCCCTGCACCACCCATCGATGGCCGCAAGGGCTTTGGGTGTGTCGAGGTCGTCGGCGAGATGCTCCCGCACGCGGGCGATGACCGGTGCGGCGTCGGGGCCGGACATCGCCGACGTGGCGGCCCGCCATCGCTCGAGACGTGCGCGACCCTCGTCGAGAACGGCGTCACTCCACATGCGGTCGGCACGGTAGTGCTCGGCGAGCAGCGCCAGCCTGATGGCCGCGGGATCCTCACCCGCGCGGCGCAGCACCGACACGAAGACCAGGTTTCCGCGGCTCTTCGACATCTTCTCGCCGTCGAGTCCGACCATTCCGGTGTGCACGTAGTGGCGGGCAAAGCGACGGGCGCCCGTGTACGCCTCGCCATGCGCTGCGGAGAACTCGTGATGGGGGAAGATCAGGTCGTTTCCGCCACCCTGGATGTCGAATTCGACGCCGAGCCGATTCAGCGCGATCGCCGAACATTCGACGTGCCAACCGGGACGCCCCGGTCCGAACGGCGACTCCCACGACGGTTCGTCGGGTCGGCGGGCGCGCCACAGGATGGGATCGAGGCGGTCGCGCTTGCCCTCACGGTCGGGGTCGCCGCCCCGCTCGGCGAAGAAGCGTTCCATCGTCGCCCGGTCGTATCCCGATTCGTAGCCGAACTGCTCGGTGGCGTCCGCGCGGTAGTACACGTCTGGGAACTCGGGATCGTCGACGACGTACGCCGCACCGGAGGCGAGGAGTTTCTCGACCATCTCGATGACCTCGTCGACCGACTCCATCGCACCGATGTAGTCGCGCGGCGGCAGGACGCGCAGCGCCGTCATGTCGTCGCGGAAGAGCTGGATCTGCTCGGAGCCGAGCGCACGCCAGTCGACACCGTCGCGTGCGGCACGCTCGAACAGCGGATCGTCGACGTCGGTGATGTTCTGCACGTAGTGCACCTCGTGCCCCTGGTCGCGCAGCACCCGGTTGACGATGTCGAACGTGAGATACGTGGCCGCGTGGCCGAGATGCGTTGCGTCGTAGGGCGTGATGCCACAGACGTACATGGTCGCGGTCGCGCCGGGCGAGACGGGGCGCACGGAGCGGCTCGACGTGTCGTACAGGCGGAGCGCGGGTCCGGATCCACCGACGGTGGGCACAGCCGGTTCAGGCCACGATTGCATATCCCCCACTGTATTGGCCGCTGCAGAGCGGAACTGAACAGGGCTGTCAGAACGAACCGGGACGCCTCAGAAGGGCGGCCACGGAATGGGTCGGTGAGGCGGCGGCATGGGAAGCCTGCCGGATTCGGCGAGGATGATGGCGCGCAGGGTGAGCGCGTCGATCTCGTCGTCTGTGATGTGCGGGGCGAGTGCCGCGCGGAGCTGCGAGTTGTCGGACTCCAGGGCCTCGGCGAGTCCTGCGATGTCGGCGATCAGGTGGCCGGGGATCTGATCGCCCGCCCAGCCCCACAGCACTGTGCGCAGCTTGTCTTCGGCGTGTAGGCAGATGCCGTGGTCGACGCCGTAGACGTTGCCGTCGAGACCTTCGAGTACGTGTCCGCCCTTACGGTCTGCGTTGTTGAGGATGACGTCGAGCACCGCCATCCGCAGTAGGCGCGGATCGTCGGCGTGGACGAGAACGACCTGCTCTCCGAGTGGATCGAGCGCCCGCAGGATCGGCCGATAGTTGTCGGGGACCGTGCCGGGTGGGCACAGGTCCACGAGGTCGATGCGGGCCGCCGGGAGGTCGCCGGAGTCGGGATCGGGGGTGTCGATCCAGCGCTGGACCATTCCGGGGCCGAGCGGACCGTCGCGCATCACCGTCGTCGGGATCGTGTGCCAGCCGAGTGCCTCGGAGATCAGGTACGACCCGACCTCGCGCCCGGCAAGCGTGCCGTCGGGGAAGTCCCACAGCGGCACTTCTCCACGAATCGGTTTGTATACGCACCGAACGCTGCCGCCTGTTGACGGTGTTGCCTCGCAGACGAGGGTCGCGTTGCTCGCCGTCGGGATTCGGCCGACGATGACCAGTTCTCCCTCACGGAGCGAATCATCGGAGGTGATGGAGCCCGTGCCGGGCTCGGGCTCGTCGGCGGCCTCCCCCGGCTGCATCGGTGTCAATCCCGCCCCGGGCCCTCGGCGTCGGGTCCATCCCCTGAGTCGTCGCCCTCGTCGTCGGTGTCGTAGAGACCCGAGTCGTCGCCGAGTGACAGGTCGCGGAACACCTCGGGGTCGACGAATTCGATCGATTTGCTCAGCTCTGCGTCGCGTTTGAAGCCGTTCGTGCGGACACAGAGGTGGCCGGCAGGATCGAGGGACTCGGCACACAGCGGGCATGGCGGACGACCGGCGGAGATGACCCGCGATGATCGCGCGGCGAACTCGCGGGCGGCCTGCGTGGTGAGGAACACGCGGACGGCGTCGGGACCCTCGTCGGTGTCGTCGAGTACGACGCTCTCATCGAACTCACCCTCGGTGATGGCGAGCAACTCGACGACGACAGCCTCGGACTCGGCATCCCAGCCGAGGCCCATGGTGCCAACACGGAACTCGGCGTCGACCGGCATCACCAGGGGGCTGAGATCTCCGACACGGTCGGACGGCGGTGGAATCGGGGTGCCAAACCTGCGATGGATCTCGTCGAGCAGAGCGCCGATCCGATCAGCGAGGATCTGGACCTGCTGCTTTTCGAGCATCACGCTGATGATGCGCGCCTCGTGGACAGCCTGGAGGTAGAACGTCCGGTCTCCCGGTTGTCCGACGGTACCGGCGACAAACCGGTCCGGGCTGCGGAAGACATGGATCGCTCGAGACATCACACCTCCTTTTCTCGTGTGTTCATTATCCGCGCCCGGCAGGAGCCTGTGCAGAAGTTGCCGGTCGCGGGGTGTTGTCGGTGCCGGTCTCGCCACCGATGGTCGCGTCGTCCTCGGCTGTGGCGTTGTGGGAGGGGGCGTCGTGACTCTTCTTCGGCGGGGGCGACGGTATCGAGATCACGGCGGTGTTGTTGACGGTCTGCACGTACGGGCGCGTCGCGCCGTAGCGCACGATGCTGATCGACGCCGGTTCGATGACTATCCGTTGGAAGGTATCGAGGTGGGCGCCCATCGCGTCGGAGATCACCGATTTGATCACGTCCCCGTGCGAGCACGCGATCCAGACACCGGAGCCGTCCTCACCACCGAGTTCGCGGTCGAGCCTTCGGATCGCGGCAACGGCACGGGCCTGTACCTGAGAGAGTCCTTCCCCCTCTGGGAAGACGGCGGCGGACGGGTGTTGCTGCACCACCTTCCACAGGGGCTCGGCGAGAAGGTCTTTGATCGGCCGGTTGGTCCAACTGCCGTAGTCGACCTCGGCGAGATCGTCGACGACCACCTCGGGGACCCGACGACCGGTCTGCTCGGCAATCGCTGCGAGCAACGGGGCAACGGTCTCACCACAGCGTTGCAGCGGTGAGCGAGCCACCGCCGTGATCTGCTCGACGCACGGGCCGAGTCGATTCACCAGTTCCGCCGCCTGCGAGCGTCCCTTGTCGTCGAGGGCGACACCCGGCGTGCGGCCGGCGAGTACGCCCGAGGTATTGGCAACCGACCGGCCATGGCGAACCAAGATCACGGTCATCCCTCAACCATAGGCACTTGCGCCCGCCGCGGCACAGATAGCCGTCGCGGCGCGGGTCAGGTCGCGCTGATGACCCCGGCGGAGAGCAGACCGATCACGACGAGACCGAGGGCGACGCGGTAGACGCCGAACCAGTTCAGCGAATGGCCGCTGACGAAGCGCAACAGCCAGGCGATGGAGATGTAGCCGACGACGAAGGAGATCAGCGTGGCCACCGCGAGTTGTGCACCGGTGGCCTCCATACCGTCGCCGGAGGGGTGGAAGGCGTCGGGAAGACTGAACAGTCCGGATGCGAGCACCGCGGGAATCGCGAGCAGGAACGAGAAGCGGAACGCGGCCTCACGCTCGAGTCCGAGGAACAGACCGGCGCTGGCCGTCGCACCCGACCGCGACACACCGGGCACCAGGGCGAGGCATTGCGCGAGACCCATGACGAGGCCGTCGCGCAGGGTGAGCTGCTCGATCGACCGGGACTGCGTTGCGACGCGTTCGGCGAGCCAGAACACTCCCGAGAACACGATCAGGACGATCGCGGTGATCCAGAGGTTGCGTGCTGCGGTGCGGATCTCATCCTTCAGCAGGAAGCCGATGATGCCGATCGGGATGGTCGCGAAGATCACGTACCAGCCGATCCGGTAGTCGAGGTTGCGTTCGTGTTCGTTGAACAGTCCGCGGAACCAGGCGGTGATGATCCGCCCGATGTCGCGGGCGAAGAACACGAGGACCGCGGCCTCGGTGCCGAGTTGGATCACCGCAGTGAACGACGCACCGGCGTCGCCGCCGAACATCAGTTCCGAAGCGATACGCAGGTGGGCCGACGATGAGATGGGCAGAAACTCGGTGAGGCCCTGGATGATTCCCAGCACGATCGCCTGGGCCCAGGTCATGGTCTCGGTCACGGGCGACGATGCTACCGGTCGCATGCGGCGTACGAGCGGCGCACCGTATGTGATCCGGCGAACGGCGACGCCGACCTGTCGACGGGCGTGCGATGTGCGTCGCGCAAGATGGTCACATGCGCTCACCCAGGCTTGTCGACACCCCTGCCACTGCCCGCCGACGTCCGGCGTGGGTCTGCGGTGTCACAGCGATCGTGGCCGCGACGATGGTGCTGGCCGGGTGCGGATCGTCGAACGACAGCGGCGACAAGAAGGAGACCGTGGCGCCCGCGACCGCGAGTGCCGCGCCTTCCGGACCCGCCGCCACACCCGCGGGAACGGTGGTACCCACACCGCCGGGCAGCACGGTGCTCGCTCATTCGGGTAACTCGCTCGGCGTTCTCGGCCGCGACGGAACGTCGGTGCTGCGATTGTCGACCGAGGCGATCACCGCTGAGCCGACCACCATTGCGGTACCCCGCCTCACACGATTGATCGGGGTCGGCGACGGCGCATTCGTGGGGGCGGGCCCGGAAATCCTGGTGCGCATCGGCGCCGACGGAGCCGTGACGTCGGCACGAACCTCGGCCTCGGATCCCACCGCGCTGGCTCGCACGGCGTCAGGACAGATCCTCGTCGGCACGGCCAACGGTCACCTCGTCGTCTTCGACGCGGCGCTGAAGCAGACCCGCGATATCGGCGGCTTCGTCGGCGTGGATCAGATCACGGTCTCCCCCCTCGGCGCCGACCTGCCCGACGAGCAGGTCGTCGTGCTCGACAAAGCGCAGTCGTCTGTCACACCGGTCAACATCTCCACCGGCGAGTTCGGTGCGGCACTACGCGCCGGCAACGGCGCCACCGAGGCGACGGTCGACCACTACGGGCGAATCCTCGTGAGCAACACACGCGACGACGAGATCATCGGATTCTTCGGATCACCGCTGGTGATGCGGTTCCGCTATCCCGTGCCGAACGGGCCCTACGCCGTAGACTACGACGACACCCGCAATCTCCTATGGGTGTCGACGACGGCGAACAACGAGGTGGTGGCGTATGACCTTGCCGGTGGTGAACCCGTCGAGAAGCATCGCTTCGCCGCGGTCGCCCAGCCCGACGCCCTCACCGTCGACGACGCGTCCGGCACCCTCTACGTCTTGTCCGCCCGCGACGGCGGCGTGCAGGTCGTCACTCCGCCGTACAACCAAGGGGCGCCCGTGAGCAGTTCGACTGCCGCGCCGAGCGAGGCGGGACGCTGATGTCGACACCCGGTCAGCACCGGCTCCCCCAGCATCACCGCACCAGCGCACGTATCGGTGCGCGTTATCCCCGTGGGTGGGAGGTGACGTCGGAGGACTACGAGACGATGTTGATCAAGCTCCCGCCGGACATCACCAGGGTGACCGCGTCGATGCGTCTGTCCCTCGAAGCCGAGTTCGGCGGTTGGGAACTGTCGCGGGTTCGGCTGTATACCGATGGCACCCGCAAAGTGTTGCTACGACGCAAGAAGCCGCCGCGGGGCAGGGGTGGCGAGCAGTTCGGCGGAAGCGCCGAGGCATGCTGACCCGCGTCAACCGGGTCTTGTACCCGATCGCGCTGGAGGCGATGTTCCTGCTCGCGCCCGAGCGCATTCACTCGATCATCATGGCGTCGATCCGCACCACCAGCAGGCTGGGAATCGCGCGGACCCTCCTCGCGCGACTGTTCACCGTTCCCGACCCGGTGCTGCGCCAAGAGGTCTTCGGTGTCACCTTCCCGGCACCCCTGGGACTGGCAGCAGGTTTCGACAAGTCAGCGGCAGCGGCCGACGCCTGGGGGCTTCTCGGCTTCGGGTACGCCGAGGTCGGCACAGTCACCGGCCAGGCTCAGCCGGGCAATCCGCCACCGCGGCTATTCCGTTTGCCAGCCGACCGCGCGCTCATCAACCGCATGGGATTCAACAATCCCGGCGCGCCGGCGGCCGCCGACAATCTGACGGCGGCCCGCGGGCGCGGGATCCCTGTTCCGATCGGCGCGAACATCGGCAAGACCAAGGTGGTGCCGCTCGACGGCGCCGTCGAGGACTACCGCATCTCGGCTCGCCTGCTGGGCCCGCATGCCGATTTCGTTGTGGTCAACGTGAGTTCACCGAACACTCCCGGTCTCCGCGATCTCCAGGCCGTTGACTCGCTGCGGCCGATTCTCGCCGCGGTACTCGACGAGGTGTCGGTTCCCGTCCTCGTGAAGATCGCTCCCGACCTCGCCGACGCCGATGTCGACACGGTGGCCGATCTGGCCGTCGAACTCGGTCTGGCGGGCATCGTCGCCACCAATACGACGATCTCGCGCGACGGACTCACCACCCCGCCAGATGAGGTCGAGGCAATGGGTCCGGGCGGCCTTTCCGGCGCTCCGCTCGCCGATCGGTCGCTGGAGGTGTTGCGTCGCTTGTACTCTCGCGTCGGCGGCAAGCTCGCCTTGATCAGCGTCGGCGGTATCGAGACTCCTGAGCAGGCCTGGGAGCGCATCTGCGCGGGCGCCGACCTGTTGCAGAGCTACACCGGCTTCATCTACGGAGGGCCGATGCGACTACGCGAGATCCATGAGGGGATCGCAGCCCGCGTGCGCGCCGCCGGATGGAACAACATCTCCGAGGCGGTCGGCAGCGCGGCACGCGGCTGATCGTCGACTCAGACGTTCTCGGCGGGCTGCTCGTACGTCCCGATGATGCGCGCGCGCCCGATCGCATGCGAGAACAGGTTGAACCCGAGGTAGGCGGGCGTCGCGTTCTCGGGTAGTTCGAGCGACTCGACGTCGACGGCGTGCACGACGATCATGTACCGGTGCGGTCCGTGTCCGGGCGGTGGCGCAGCTCCGACGAACCGCTTGAGCGAGGCATCGTTGGCCAGCGTGACCGCCCCGGCCGGAAGACCACTGCCGTTCTCGTCGCCTGCATTCTCGGCGAGACTCGTCACAGATGCGGGAATGTCGGCGACGGCCCAGTGCCAAAAGCCTGCGGCGGTCGGGGCGTCGGGGTCGTAGACCGTGACAGCGAAACTCTTTGTCTCCGAGGGAGATCCAGACCACGAGAGCTGCGGCGAGGCGTCGGCGCCGCCCGCTCCCATGATCCCGCTGACCTGCGGAGTTGCCAGCGGTGCGCCGTCGGCCACGCTCTCCGACGTCAGCGTGAACGTCGGCAGGTTCGGCAGGTCTGCGTAGGGGTCGTACGAGGTCATCGAACACCTTTCTCTCGCGAGTACGGCCGGTGTGGCCGAGCGTGCTTGGACTCGTTCGCGAGTCTAATCCGCAGCGCGCGGAGCCCGAGATGCACTTTCACGTCCCGCCGTCGGAAGTTGTGTAGTAACTTTCAGTTGACCACTTGGTCAACTTTGGGAGCCGGGTACTCCGATCTCCCCACGACACGTCCGGGAGCAGCACATATGGGCCGTCTCGAGGCCGCGACAACCCGATCGGGCAGAGTCGCATCGTCACAGCCGTGGTCGACCGACCCCGACGCGTACTACGCGGGAATCGACGCGGCGGTGCGCGATGCGGGACTCGACGCGCCGACCCTCGCACTCGATCTCACCGCGCTCGAACACAACATCGCCGACCTGACCGCCCGGGCGGGCGGTGTGCCGATTCGGTTGGCCAGCAAGTCGCTTCGTGTGCGATCGATCATCGACGACGTCGTCGCGCGCGACGGATTTGCGGGAGTGCTCGCCTTCGACGTCGCCGAGGCGCAGTGGTTGGCCACCGAGTCGGACATCGACGATGTACTCCTCGGGTATCCGTCGGTTCGACGTGCCGCTCTCGCCGATCTACTCGCCGACGAGGTCGCACTGACGCGCGTCATGCTGCTCGTCGACGACATCGCGCAACTCGACGTCGTCGACTCCGTCGTCTCGCCAGAGCACCGTTCGGTGGTTCGCGTGGCCATCGACCTCGACGCGTCGTTGCGGCTGTTCGGGGGGCGCGTCCATCTCGGTGTCCGACGCTCCCCTGTGCACGATGCAGACGCCGCCCTGACCTTGGCCCGCGCGATCGTTGCACGTCCGGGTTTCGCGCTGGTCGGCGTGATGTCGTACGAGGCTCAGGTTGCGGGTGTCGCCGACGACGTGGACGGCAAACCACTGATGAACCGGGCGACCCGTGCCATGCAGCGCGTGTCCATGCTCGAACTGCGACGACGACGGGGCGCGATCATCTCCTCACTACGAGAGCTCGCCGACATCGAGATCGTCAACGCGGGCGGAACCGGCTCGCTCGAAGAGACCGCGCGCGACGGTTCCGTCACCGACATCGCTGCGGGCAGTGGACTTTTCGGCGGCCATCTGTTCGACGGGTACCGGCGTTTTCAGCCCGCTCCCGGGTTGATGTTCGGTCTCGACGTGACGCGCAGACCCGCGCCAAAGATCATCACGTGCGCGGGTGGCGGATGGATCGCGTCCGGCCCACCCGCGCCCGACAGGCTGCCGCGTCCGGTGTGGCCCGCAGGTTTGGCCTACATCGGCACCGAGGCCGCAGGCGAGGTGCAGACGCCGCTGACCGGCGACGCGGCGTCGAAGCTGGTGCCGGGTGATCGAGTGTGGTTCCGCCACACCAAGTCCGGCGAGGTGTGCGAGCGCGCCAGGACAGTCGCTCTGATCGGACGTGACCAGAACGGACAGGCACGAGTCGACGATCTCGTTCCGACCTACCGAGGGGAAGAAAAGTGCTACCTGTGACAACGCGGACGCGCACGCAGTGGCGCAATTGGAGTGGAAACCAGTCGGCCACAACAGCAGTCGCGACACCCGACAGCGTCGACGCCGTCGCGGAGCTCGTCGCGACAGCAGCGGCCGACGGGACACGTATCAAGCCGATCGGCTCCGGGCACAGCTTCACCGGCATCGGCGTGCCAGAGGGCATCCAGCTCGATATGTCCGCGCTCCGCGGCGTGGTGGGTGTCGACGGACATCGGGTGACGTTGCGCGCGGGCACCCGGCTGCACGAAATCCCTGCTCTGCTCGCCCCTTTCGTGCTCGGAATGCGCAATCTCGGTGACATCGACCGCCAGACGATCACCGGGGCCACGTCGACGGGTACACACGGAACCGGTCTGAACTTCGGTGGGATCTCGACGCAGATCGTCGGCGCGAAGATCGTCACCGGTACCGGCGACGTCGTCACTCTCACGTCCGACGACGACGAATTGCGCGCTGTTGCTCTGGGATTGGGTGCACTTGGGGTCATTGTCGAGTTGACCATCGAATGCGTCGACGCGTTCAGTCTCCGGGCCCACGACGAGCCTCTAGACCTCGACGATGCGGTCGGAGGTTTTCTCGACCGGGTCGAGTCCTTCGACCATCACGAGTTCTACTGGTTCCCACACACTCGTCGCGCGTTGGCCAAAACCAATACAAGGCTTCCTGCGGATGCCACGCCAAGCGGACCGGGCGCGGTCCGCAGGTATATCGACGACGACCTGATCAGCAACAAGATCTACGGCGTGGTCTGCGAACTCGGACGACGGGCGCCCACAGTTGTTCCGACGCTGAATCGGGTTGCCAGTCATGCACTTTCGGAGCGCACGTACGTCGCGCCGTCGGCTGAGGTCTTTGCGTCGATCCGCGACGTTCGCTTCCGTGAGATGGAGTACGCGGTTGAATTGCCCGCCGTGGCAGAGGTACTCAACGAGATAGAGAAACTCATCGCGCGCAAGGGATACCGCATCAGTTTCCCAGTGGAGGTGCGCGCAGCCGCCGCCGACGATCTCATGCTCTCGACAGCCTCGGGACGTACTACCGGTTACATCGCAGTCCACCGTTACCACCGTGACGATCCCGCAGACATCTCGGCGTTCTTCGCCGACGTCGAGGAGATCATGGTTGCCCACCACGGCAGGCCACACTGGGGCAAGCTACACACTCGCGACGCGGAGTACTTCCGCGCTGTGTACCCGCAATTCGACGACTTCCTCGCGGTTCGGGACAAGTACGACCCCTCGCGTGTCTTCAGCAACGACTACCTGCGGCGAGTGCTCGGCGACTGATCGCGCTGACGCGTCGCAGCTGAACCGTAGGTCGGGGGACCGCTCAGCTGTGATGCAGGAAGTGCTCGAACACCTGCGTGCCGAACAGGACCGAGTCCACCGGGACACGTTCGTCGACACCATGGAACAGCGCGGCGAAGTCGAGTTCGGGCGGCAGGCGCAGCGGCGCAAAGCCGAAGCACCTGATTCCGAGCTTGGCGAACGCCTTGGCGTCGGTGCCGCCCGACATCATGTACGGGACGGTCCGACCGTCCTCGTCGTAGGCGAGGATCGCGTCGTTCATCGCATCGACGAGGTTGCCGTCGAATGTCGTCTCGTAGGAGTCGAGGTGGGTGATCCATTCGCGTCGGACGTTGGGGCCGATCAACTCGTCGATCTCGGCCTCAAATGCCTTCTGGCGTCCGGGAAGAACGCGGCAGTCGACGACGGCCTCAGCCTTCTGCGGGATGACGTTGGCCTTGTAACCGGCCTTGAGCATGGTCGGGTTGGCGGTGTCGCGCAGCGTGGCACCGAGGATCCGGGCGAGGCTGCCCAGCTTGAACAAGGCGGTCTCGAGGTCAGGAGTGTCGGGACCGAGATCCCAACCGGTCTCCTCGGACACCGCCTGCAGGAACTCGGCCACCGAATCGCTGATCACGAGGGGGAATTCGTGATTTCCGATACGCGCGACCGCGGAGGCGATTTCCGTGACAGCGTTGTCGGAGTGCAGGAACGACCCGTGGCCCGCGGTCGCTTCGGCGGTCAGCCGCATCCACGACAGCCCCTTCTCGGCCGTCTCCACCAAGTAGAGACGACGCTGCGTGCCGTCCGGACGGTCGACGGTCAGTGAGTATCCACCAACCTCACCGACTGCCTCGGTGATGCCTTCGAACAGATCCGGCCGATGCTCCACCAGCCAGTGAGAACCCCACGTCCCCCCGGCCTCTTCGTCGGCAAGGAAAGCGAAGACAAGTTCACGCGGCGGCACGGTTCCGTCACGCTTGAACTGGCGGGCAAGTGCCAGTGCCATTCCCGCCATGTCCTTCATGTCGACGGCGCCGCGGCCCCAGATGTAGCCGTCGGACACCGAGCCCGAAAACGGGTGGACACTCCAATCGGCCGGTTCCGCGGGCACGACGTCGAGATGCGCGTGCACCAGGAGCGCACCACGGTCAGAATCAGGCGGACCGGCGAGCCGCGCGAACACGTTGCCGCGTCCCGGTCGTCCCGACTCGACGTACTGAGTGGTGTAGCCCACCTCTTCGAGCATCCCCGCCACCCACTTGGCGCAGTCCTCCTCGCCCTTGGTGGTCTCGGGCTCGCCTGTGTTGGAGGTGTCGAAGCGGATCAGTTTGCTCACGATATCGACCACTTCGTCGACGGCTTTGATGGTCCCGGCGGTGGTCTCAGGCTCCGAAGTCACCCCTCACTCCTACGGGATTTGGGATACGGGGGCAACCTCGGTTAGTGTTATCCGGCCCGGTGCGGAACGGAGAAATCCGCGAGACACCGAAGCATCGAGTCCGAGTGGCGGAATGGCAGACGCGCTAGCTTGAGGTGCTAGTGCCCTATTAACGGGCGTGGGGGTTCAAGTCCCCCCTCGGACACCGCGAGAATCCCGGAGAGCATTGCACTCCGGGATTTTTTCGTTGGGCGGCTGGGCGGCCCGATCGGAAACCTGTGGATCGTGTCGGGCCAATAGCGAGTTCTGATCCTCAAGTCATCCCCCGGCCGGACGGCGACAGCATCTTCACGGTCGGTCCAGTGCGCCACGGCTAGCAGCCTCCCCTATCAGCGCCGTCGTGCACTCCTGTGTGGCGCAGGCGCAACGGCCGCCGGAATCCGCGCAGGCGTTCCCACAGCCCCGTCGCCGGGGCCGCACTTAGAGGGCGCCAGCCCCGTGTGGGCCAGTCGGCTCATGAGTGGTGCGCGGGTGGCGGGCACGGTGCGGCGCAGCGTCTTGGGCCCGGGTGTCATCATCGAGCGGGGTGCCGAAGTTCTCGATTCGATCGTGTTCTCCGACGCCATTGTTCGCGCCAACTCTCGGGTCGGCATCGGCGAGAGACTCGCGCCCGCTTCCCGCCGCACCGCCGGTCATTACTCAACCGGCGGGCGTCGACACCGCCGACGTCAGTAGCCGGAGTCCGGTGACCGGTTCGCGCTCGCGTTCACCCGGTCCCGCACCGTGAGGTAGTACTCCCGTTGCGCCGGGTAGTAGTCATCGAAGTCGAGGTCGGCCGGGTCCGTTCCGGTCACTACCGCCGAGAGACGATCGAGGTAGTACTCCCACCCCGGGCCGGTGCTTTCGATGATCTCCGGGTCGTGGACGATCTGACTGAGCCTCAGCGTCGTGATGCCACTGTTCTCGTCCAGCTCAAGGATCAGATCCCACGTACCGGCATCGTCGGTCGTGTGCACCTGAAGGACATGTGGCGGCTCGCAGCGTCGAATGTCGTAGCGCACCGGGGTCATGTTCTCCTCCCCCTCGGCGTTCATCGTGAAGGCGACGTAACCCTCGTCGGGGTCGCCGTCGAAGAAACCGATCCAGCGGGCGAGCCGATCGGACTCGGTCACGGCGGCCCACACGTCGTCGACGGCGGCGCGGTAGATACGGGTGAATTCGACCACGTCGCCGTCTCGGCGGACGCGGTGCCGGCCGCTGGGTATGGGTGCATTCGTCATCCTGGCTCCTGTATCTGGTGGGATGTGACGTCGGGTTCGGCAGCGTGTCGGCTGGACCTGTCTGGGCTTGCGGCCCTGCGTCTTTCGCGTCGGGTTCGGACACCTCGGTGTTCAGGGCGTCGAGTGCCGACTCCGCGATCGGCACGCGGGAAGCGTCCGCGGCGTCCCCGGATCCGAGGTCGGACAACAACTTCCGCACCTCGAGCAGTGGTGTCGGGTCGAGTCGGTAGTGACGTTCCCGGCCCGTCGTGGCGGCCTCGACCAGGCCGGCCTCGGCGAGCACCCGTAAGTGTCGACTCACCGCGGGCCGCGAGATCAGGTGACGGGCGGCGAGCAACCGTTGGATGTCGACGACTCGTTGCGGGCCGTCGACCAGGATCCGCAGGATCCCGCGACGCACCGGGTCGGCGATTGCGACGAAGACGGACACTCATAAATGGTAACTGAGTAGTTACCAATTATCAGGGTGTCTTTGTGGAAGGGGCAGCGAGCGGCGACTGCCATGTTTTGGCAACTATCGCCACGGAGAATCTTGCCGCCGTCGCGTTCTCGGCGATCACGAGCATCCTTGACACCTCGAGTGTTCAACGCCGCAATGCTGGACCGAAAATGCGTGGTCGGGACTCGGCGAAACGCGTGTCCACAAGGTCGAAAAATTGTTCGAGAACGCTGTCGGTATTGTCGGGTAATATAGAACACATATTCGACACGACGTGGGGCGGGGGTGGCGGCACGTGAACAGCAACAGCAAGCGCAGCAACAGCGGAACCAGTGGCGCACCTTCGGCTTTAGTGTCGGCGGCCGTGGGGTCGGCCGATGCCGTGGTCGCCGAGAAACTGTCACGCCTGGCAGCGGTGTTGGATGAGTTGGCGACGGTCGATGTGTCGTTGGTGTCCGATGACGTGCTCGTGGAAGCCACCGTCGAAGCGGAACGGCTAGCACTGCGGACGTCCGGTGCGGTCACCGATCGGTTGATTGTGGAAGCGTCCGACCGGGATCTGCCCCACGGTTTGGGTTTCCGCGATATCCGCAACTTCATGGGACAACGCCTGCACATCGGTGATCCGGCAGCACGATACCGCGTGATCGCAGCGACCGGCTCCTTCACCACGATCTGCGGCGACCGCCTCCCACCCTCCTGTCCGACGTTGGCCGGCTACGTCGTGGAAGGGCGCGTCGCCGGCGCACACGTCCGCGCGGTGTTGGAGGTGTTGGAGGCCATCCCCGCCGACATTTCGGCGGAGACCAAAGCTGCCGCCGAAGCGCAGATAGCCGGCTACGCAGTCCAGTTCACGCCCGCCGAAATCACCAACCTCGGTTCACGGCTACTCGCCCATCTCGATCCGGACGGAACGCTAACCAACCCGAAAGACCGCAAACGTCGACGCCGGTTGTGGGTGAACCGGCAAAACGCACAACTCATGTCGCGGTTGACCGCCGATTTGGATCCGATCGCCCGCGCCCGGCTGGACACCGTGTTGGATGCGTGGGCCAAACCCGGCATGAACAACCCCGACGATCCCGACTCGCCGGTCGGGCCGATCACCACCGCCAATGCCGAACAGGTCGCGGCGGCAGCGCTGCGGGATCAACGCTCACCCGCCCAACGCAACCACGACGCCTTCTCCGCCCTCCTCGGGCAAGTACTCGAATCAGGGATGTTGGGTCACACGCATCGGGGGTTGCCGATCCAAGTGATCGTCACCACCAGCCTGCACGAGTTGGAAGCCCAGGCAGGGATCGCACAAACCACGTCCGGAACACTGCTCCCGATCCAGGATGTGATCGAGATGGCCGCCACCAGTGGGGCGAGTCAGTATGTGGCGGTGTTCGGTGACCACACCAGTGTGCCGTTGTATTTGGGTCGGTCGAAACGGATCGCGTCGTTGGGGCAACGGTTCGCGTCGTTCGCCTCATGTAGGTTCCGCGGATCGGTGTCACTTCGCGGATCTCCGACCTGCAGGTTCTCGCCGTCGTGTCAGTGCCTTATTCCCACGAACTTGTCAGAATCCTCAGCCCGGTCGCTATCCCGTAAGGAGATCGATGCCCAGTCATTGGCCCGTTTGCCCCTAATGGATCGATCAGCGGGGTGCACCGAGCGGACCAGATCCCGCGGGTTGTGGTCGTGTCCGCGGTGCATCCTCAGACGCTGCGGGGTGTCTACCGGACACGGACTGGCAGCCGATATCCGTGGCGGGCGCTGTGATCGACTCGCACCCACAGCCTGGAGTTTGGGGACACACCGGGCGGGTACGCGAAGGCGGTGACGGCGAACGAGCATCTGCAGGCGGGGCACTCCGGTGCCGCGGGTGAGCAGGTTTCGGTGCTGCTGATCGCGGATCCGGGCGAACCAGCGGCTCTTGCCGAACGCATCGCCGACTACCTGCCGGAACGCCTGCAAAGCCCTGACCGGCCCGAGCGCCGGTGGACGACCTGTGTGCGCCGCAAACCGTACCTGCCGGACGAGCAAGCCGATTTCACCGATGTCATCGACACGGTCGATCCGTCCTCCGAACAGGAAGACATCGTCGTGTATCTCACCGATCTGCCGCGCCGGGAGGACACCCTGCCGGTGGTGGCCGACGTCAGCGTCGACCACAGATTCGCACCCATCTCGGTCGCCGGTGTGGGCGGCGTCCGGATCGAGCGCCGCATCCGCACCGTCACCGAACTCGCGCTCGCCCGCGTTCTCGGTGAACCCGAACTCATGCCTCCCGGCGCGGCGCGACGGTACCCGTGTGTGCAGATCAAGGACGGCATCCGATACTTGGCGCCCTCGGGACTGCGGCGACTGCGACTGCTGTCGGGGATGGTGCGGGCCAACCGGCCGTGGCGACTGGTCACCGGACTGTCGAAGGTGCTCGTCGGCGCCTTCGCCACGGGTGCGATCGCACTGGCCACCAACACGATCTGGTTGTTCGCCGACACGATGGGTCCATGGCGGATGAGTGCGGCGACGGTCCTGTCGATCGTGGCGATGATTCTCTGGCTGCTCGTCGAACACGAACTGTGGGAACGACCGAAGTCGCCGGAGGAGCGCGATCGTTCGGTGCTGTACAACACCGCCACCGTCGTCACCCTGGTCATCGGCGTGATCGTCCTCCACGTGGCTTTGTTCGGCCTGCTGCTGTTCACCGCGTGTCTGACTCTTCCCCCGGAACTGCTGTCCCGCATTCTCGGGCACGGGGTGAATTTTTCCGACTACCTCACCCTCGCCTGGCTACTGGCGTCCATCGCGACCATCGGTGGGGCGCTCGGGTCGGGTCTCGAGGACGACGCCGCCGTCAGAGAGGCGGCGTACGGGGTCCGGCAGCGGCAACGCATCGAGCAGACGCGACAACCGTCGAACGAGGCGGGATGATCATTGCCGGCGCAGCGCGCGCGACCCAGCCGTCCCCGGATGCGCGGGTGCCAGATCGGGTGCTCGACCGGTCGGCAGCCCGGTCCAGGTTTCGTTTGACTCCCTACACCCCGCGGGACTGTCACTCACTCAGCCCTGTTGCCGGGTTCGCTGGTGGGCGGTGAGCAGAAGGTGGTCGAACCGGGTCCGTAGGTCCGCAGCGGGTTCGCACTCGACGAATCCGGTGACGAGTTGTTCGGCGATCGTGCGAAGTCGGGTGTTGGTCTGCTGGGAACACCAGGTGAGAACGTCGAAGGCGCGGTCGGCGGGTATCCCGTAGACCAGCATCAGTGCGCCCGTGGCCTGTTCGATTACCGCCCGTGACTCGGCGAGTTCGGCGACCGCCGCGTCGACCGACTCCTTGACATCGCTGCGGTAGGACTGGGTGATGTCATGTAGAAGCCGGTGGTCCCGATCACGGCGTCTGTGTCGTCGTGCAAGAGGTCGCCGACGACCACGACGAGGTGAACTTTGCCGGCGGTGTCTGATGATGCGGTGTTTGCTGCTGAACGGTTCGGCGTCACTGATCATCCGTTCGAGGACGCGGGCGACGCGCCGGTGATCCTCGGGATGCTTGTGGGACAGCAGCAGTTCGGTGGTCGGCGTGACGTCCCCGGGCCGGTAGCCGTGCATCTGGGCGACGGCGTCGGACCATTCCCACCGCTGACCGTCGAGGAAGAATCGGAAGCTGCCGACTCGCTGCGGCTCCCCACCGAACACCTGCTCTGAATCCGCCCCAATTTCTCTCGCACCAGGCACGGCGTCTCACTCCCGCTCGCTTCTCAGGCGTGCGCTCTAGCTGGACTTCCCGCTACGGCCAAGGCCGAGATGGACCCGCACACGTCCTGCACGTTTGCGATTTGGGTGACGGTGTAGTCGCCGACGTCGCAGTGGGGTGGGAAATCGATCTCTGTCGCCCCCGGCAGCCGCCCGGGGTCAGAGCAGTAGGTGGAAGATGTCGAAGGCGACGCTCCATTCGGCGGTCCCGGGGTTCTTGCGGTCCGGCTCGACCGTGACGAAGGTTTGCGCCAGCGCCACGCTCAGGCCTCCGGCGATCAGCGGCAGTCGTTGCTCGGTCTCCTCGGAGAGAGCCACGTCCAAGGGTGGCCGGGCCGTGAGCTGATCGAGCAGCGGTTGAAGTTCGATCTCCTCGTCGAGTTTTTCGAACCGGTGGATGCTTTCCTGCAGCCCCTTGGTGATCGGCAGGTCCCACGGTTCGATCACGTCGCGCAAGTTTGCTTTCGCGGAGGCTTTCCCGATCAGGATCAGGTCGTAGATCTTGTCGTCGATGAAATCGGTATAGCGCTTGAGGTCGTTCCGGTCGACCTGTAGTCCGGCCGCTGCCCGGAAGAACCGCTGGAATTTCACGGTGCCCATCACTGGCATGTCGTCAGCTCCTTTCGAAGTATTCATGGATTTGGCGTACGGCCATCGCTCCTTCACCGACGGCGGATGCGACTCGTTTCACCGAACCGCGGCGGATGTCGCCCGCCGCGAACAGGCCGGGCAGGCTGGTTTCGAGCGTCCTGGACAGCCCGGCGCTGATCGGCCGGTTGCCGTCCGCTCGTGCGTGGACCGCGTCCATGCCGGTGAGGACGAAGCCGTGGTCGTCGAGTGCGATCGCTTCGGCCAGCCACCCTGTGTGCGGTACTGCCCCGATGAAGACGAACAGGGCGCGCACCCGAATCGTGTCCTGCTCGCCGCTGCGATTGTCCTCGACTGCAATTGCTTCGAGGTATTTCTCGCCGTGGACCGCACGAATCTCGGTGTTCCGGTGCACAGTGACCCGCGGATGCCGCTCGATCTGGTCGACCAGGTATCGGGACATGCTCTTTCCGAGGTCACCGCCGCGGATGAGCAGGTGAACGTGGGAGACATGGTCGGCGAGGAAGACGGTGGCCTGTCCGGCGGAGTTTCCGCCGCCGACGATGGCCACCGGGTCGGTGCCGCATATCCGTGCTTCCTGATGCGTCGCGGCGTAGTACACGCTTCTCCCCTCCAGTGCCTCGATCCCCGGAACGGCCAACTTGCGATATCGCGCCCCGGTGGCGAGCACGACCGCCCGGGCGCGGATCTCGCCGCCGTCCGCCAGTCGGAGCACATGGTTCCCGGCCTCGGATCCCAAACCGGTCACCTCCGCCGACACGAGAAGGCGGGTACCGAACTTCCCGGCCTGAATCACGGCCCGCTCCGCCAATTCGGCACCGGAGATCCCTGCCGGAAAGCCCAGGTAGTTCTCGATCCGGGAGGAGGTTCTAGCCTGCCCACCTGCAGCGATCGACTCCAGTGTCACCGTGTTCAACCCGTCGGATGAGCCGTACACGGACGCGGCCAGACCCGCCGGTCCGGCACCTACGACGACGAGGTCGCATACGTCGTGCGCTGCGTCCGGGACCGGAAGCCCGACGATGCGGGCGAGTTCGGCGTTCGTCGGATTGCGCAGCACCTTCTCGCCGTGCCAGATCACGACGGGAGTGTCCTCTGGGGCGACACCCAGGCTTTGCAGCAGTTGCTCCGCCCGTTCGTCTTGCTCCAGATCGATCCATTTGTGGGGCAGCCGGTTGCGCATCGCGAACTCGCGAAGCCGCAACGTGTCCGGGGAATAGCAGGAGCCGATGATTCGGAACCCCGAACCGAGCCCGATCAGTAGGTGCCGGCGCACCAGGTAGGCCCGCAGGATCAGATCGCTGAGCACGAGGTCGTGGGCGACGAGCTCGCGCACCCGCTCGGCTGGGACGACGAGCACCTCGCCGTCCTCGATCGCCTCGGCGGTGAAGAACGCCACCTGGCTATCCAGCAGTCCGAGCTCGCCCAGGAATCGGCCCGGACCGTGCAGGCGCAATATCCGACGCTCACCGTCCTCGGCGCCCTCGTCGATGATCGCGACCTTGCCGGAAAGGACGACGAAGAAGTCGCTGCTGCGGGTGCCCGCTCGAATCAGCACCTCGCCGGCGTGAACCGATCGACGTGTGCCTCCGGTCTCGAGCGTCGCTACCTGGGCGTCCGTCAACCGCGGGAATGCCCCGACTGTATCCGGAGTCTCGTCGTCGACGAGCTGACCGTCGCCGAGGCGTGGGGCGTCCTCAGACGAAGTTCTGGTCGACATAACACCAGCGCCAATCTTCACCGGGTTCCATCGACTGGACGATCGGATGGCCGATGGTGTGAGCGTGTGCGCTCGCGTGCTTGCCCGGCGAGGAGTCGCAGCATCCGACGTGTCCGCACGTCAGGCACAGCCTCAGATGTACCCACGGGGTGCCGAGGCGAAGACATTCCTCGCAGCCCTGTTGGGTGCGGGGCGCCACGGCCCGGATCGCGATCACGTGCGGGTCGGCATGGACCGAGGTCATGAGTTCGCCTCCTTGCCTGCTTTTTCCGAGAGCGCCTGATCGAGCCATGTGCGCAGCTGGGGGACCGGAGCTGCGCCCGCCTGACGAGCGAGTACCTCACCTCGGTCCATCACCAGCAGCGTCGGAACGGCGCGGACGGTGAAACGCTCGGCCGTCTGGGGTGCAGCATCCACGTCAACCTTGACGAGCTTGATCTGGCCGGCGTGTTCTGTGGCGAGCTGCTCGAGCGCAGGGCTGACCATTCGGCACGGAGCGCACCACGTCGCCCAGAGATCGACGAGTACAGGCACCGAAGATTTCTCGGCGACCTCCGCGAAGTCGCCATCCCCTGCCGCGGCGATCCAGGGCAGCGGCTCGTGGCAATTTCCGCAGCGGGGTCTCCCGTTCCCGGCCGCCGGTACCCTGTTGACCTTGCCGCAGTGTGGGCACTTCACCTTGTCGGATCAGATCCCATGACGACACCCCTTCTCAGGCCGCGATGGCGGGTTCCGTATATGCGACGGACAGTTCGCCGTCATCGACCGTGACATCGATGGTGCCGCCCGGTTCGATTTCGCCGCGCAACAGCGCACGACCGATCTTAGTCTCGACCTCATGGGCGATATACCTGCGCAGGGGTCGTGCACCGTAGACCGGGTCGAAACCGTGTTCGGCGATGAGCCGGCGTGCTTCCGGCGTGATATTCAAGTGTATCTGTCTCTCCGACAACCTGTTCCGAAGATCGGCGAGCTGCAGCTCGACGATATGTTCGATCTGGGGCAGCGTGAGCGGGGTGAACAACACGATGTCGTCGACCCGGTTGAGGAACTCGGGACGGAAGTGCCCGCGCAGTTCCGCCATCACCCGCGCCCGGGCGTCCGGCTTGATCTCGCCGTCCGCTGTGACTCCCTCGAGGAGATGCTGGGATCCGATGTTCGAGGTCATGATGATCACCGTGTTCCGGAAATCGACCTGCCTGCCTTGAGAATCGGTGATCCGGCCGTCATCGAGCACCTGCAGCAGGGTATTGAAGACGTCGGCATGGGCCTTCTCGATCTCGTCGAAGAGCACCACGGAGTACGGCTTGCGACGCACCGCCTCAGTGAGCTGACCCCCCTCGTCATACCCGACGTACCCGGGGGGCGCACCGATGAGCCGACTCACCGTGTGCCGCTCCTGGTACTCGCTCATATCCAGGCGCACCATGTTGTCTTCGCTGTCGAAGAGGGCACTGGCCAGCGTCTTTGCGAGCTCGGTCTTCCCCACACCTGTCGGTCCCAGGAAGATGAACGAACCGATCGGCCGGCGCGGATCACGGATGCCGGACCTCGCCCGGATCACCGCGTCTGCGACCAGTTGCACCGCCTCGTCCTGACCGACGACCCTCTCGTGCAGGATCTCGTCGAGCTTCAACAGCTTCTCCCGCTCACCTTCCTGCAGTCGAGCGACCGGGATACCCGTCCATGCGGCCACGATCTCGGCGATCTCGTCTTCGGTGACCACCTCGCGCAGCAACGGATTCCGGCCCTGCCTGGTAGCCAATTGCTCCTCCGCCGCCTCGAGCCTGCGCTCCAGCGCGGTGATCTCGCCGTACCGCAACTCGGCGGCCCGATTGAGGTCGTAATTGCGTTCGGCCTCCTCGGCCTCGTGTCGCAATCGTTCCAGCTCTCCCCGCAGCTCCTGCACCCGCCGGATCGCTTGGCGCTCCGCCTCCCACTGAGCGTGCCGGGCGTCTGCCTCGGCCCGCAGATCGGCCAGCTCCTTACGCAACTCCTCGAGGCGCGTCTTGCTGGCCGCGTCCGTTTCCTTGGACAGCGCGGCCTCTTCGATCTCCAGCCGGGTCACCTTCCGGGTGAGCTCGTCGAGTTCGGCGGGCATCGAATCGATTTCGGTTCGTAGCCGGGCGCACGCCTCATCGACCAGGTCGATCGCCTTGTCCGGAAGGAAACGGTCGGTGATGTACCGGTGCGAGAGGGTCACGGCGGCCACCAATGCGCCGTCCTGGATCTTCACGCCGTGAAACACCTCGAGGCGTTCTCGAAGTCCGCGCAGAATCGAGATTGCATCCTCGGCACTGGGCTCGTCGACGAGCACGGTCTGGAATCGACGCTCCAATGCTGCATCGGATTCGATGTGCTTGCGATACTCGTCGAGAGTGGTGGCACCGATCATGTGCAGTTCGCCGCGGGCGAGCATCGGTTTGAGCATGTTGCCGGCGTCGAGAGATCCCTCGCCGCCGACCGATCCTGCGCCGACGACGGTGTGTAACTCGTCGACGAACAACAGGATGCGCCCCTCGGCCGCTTTCACCTCGGACAGCACCGCCTGTAGCCGTTCCTCGAACTCGCCGCGGTACTTCGCACCGGCCACCAGGGAACCCATGTCGAGCGAGAAGATCGTCTTGTCGCGCAGGCCCTCGGGCACGTCGCCGCGGACGATCCGCTGGGCGAGTCCCTCGACGATCGCGGTCTTGCCGACGCCGGGGTCGCCGATCAGCACCGGATTGTTCTTCGTCTTCCGGCTCAGGATCTGCGTTACCCTGCGGATCTCGGCATCTCGCCCGATGACCGGATCGAGTTTGCCTGCCCGCCCCTCGGAGACGAGGTCGCGTCCGTACTTCTCCAGCGCCTCGTACGCCCCCTCCGGGGTGGCCGAGGTGACGCGCTGATTGCCGCGCACTGTGGTCAAGGCGGCGAGGAAGGTCTCTCGTGTGACCCCATGGCTGGTGAGAACCCGCCCGGCCGCACTGGTCGATCCCTCCTCGGAGAGGGCCATCACGAGATGCTCCACCGACACGTAGGAATCCTTGAGTCGCTTCGCCTCCCGTTCCGCGGCGTCGAGCAGCTTGGCCAGGCGCTGGGTGATCATCACCTGACCGGGCGTCGCACCGGGGCCGCTGACCTTCGGCCTACGCGACAGTTCACGTTCCAGATCGGATCGCAGGGCATCGACGTTCGCGCCGGCCTGCTCGAGCAGTCGCGGTACCAACCCTTCCTGCTGATCGACCAACGCGAGCAGCAGGTGCTCTCCGTCGACCTCGGTGTGACCCATTCTGGTCGCGACGTTCTGGGCTTCCTGCAGGGCTTCTCGTGACTTTTCAGTCAGACTGCCGGTGTCCATGGGGGTGTCCTCCTTCTGCGGGAAGCTGCTTCGAGTTTCTCGATTCGATCCAGCAGATCGAGCACGAGCCCGATTGCCGAGTAGTTCAGGCCCAGGCCGGTCCGCAGCCGTTGGATGCGGGCAGCGTGGACCACTTCGGATGGGTCGAACGACATCTCTCCGCCGGCGTAGCGGTGGGCGTCGATCAGGCCGAGAGCCACAAGCTTTCGTGCCAGATCCGGGTGCAGGCCAGTACGTTCGGCGAAGACATCCAGCGACAAACCGGCACGGCGAACCAATACGTACTGGGTGCCCGGGGTCGGGGTGCTCATGGCTGTTTCCTCGGATCGAAGTTCGATTCGGCGGCCAACTGCTCGAACAGCTCGCGTTCACGTGCTGTCGGTTTCGGCGGCACCATCACCTTGATTTCGGCGTAGAGGTTGCCGTTGGCGCCCCGCGGATTGGGCATTCCCTCTCCGCGCAGGCGAAGCTTCCGTCCCGTCGACGAGCCCGGCACCACTTTGACTTTCGCCTCGCCACCCGGGGTGGGAACGACGACGGTCGACCCGAGAACCGCCTCCCATGGCGATACGGGCAGATCGACGTAGATGTCCCGACCCTGCACGCGGAACCGTGAATGCGGCTTGATCCGCACCACGAGGTACAGATCCCCAGGCGGCGCGTCACCGTTGCCCCGGCCGCCTTGCCCGGCCAACCGGATTCGCTGGCCGTCCAGGACACCGACCGGAATGTCGACGTCATACTGCCGTCCGTCCAGACGGAGAGTGCGTTTGCCGCCCCGATACGCCTCTTCCAGGGTCAGTTCCAGTTCCGCTTCCTGATCGGCGCCGGGAATCGGCCCGTACCCGCCACCGCCGCCGAACATCTGCCCGAAGAGGTCCTCGAAGTCGACGCCGCCCTCGCCACCGACACCGCGACCGAAGTGCACCCTTCTGCCCTGTCTCTTATACACATC